>JALYQE010000074.1 GCA_030855965.1 Verrucomicrobiota bacterium
CGCATGCCATCGGTCGAGACGATCGCGACCGGCGTTTCCGCGGAGATGAATTCGCCTTCCGTCACCACGTCCACGACGTGATCTTCAAACTCCGCTTTGCCGCTCGGCCGCAGGTTAGTCAGGGCGCGCCCCTGCATTCCGGGCGCGACCGGCATGGCGTTGGCAAAGGTGCGCGGCGTGCCGGCGAGCGAAGGCCCGGGCGGTATGTCGGTGGAAAGGATGAATTTCCGATAAACGCTCGTTTGCGGCAGGTAACGGGCGAGGATGGCGATGAGGATGGCCGCGCCAATAAAGGTGAGAAACATATTCAGTAATGGGATTTTCAACATCTGCCCGGTCGGCCAGAAATTCTGCCCCGGGTAACGATCTACCATCGCCCAAACAAACGAAGCGAACATGAACAAAACGCCGAGCGCTCCCACGATGATGGTGGAGTGGCCAAAAATAAAAACCTCCAGCAGCACCAAAACCAGCCCGATGATAAAAAGCGCGACCGCTTCCCAGCCGGCCAGCCCCGCGAAGTAGTGCCCGAGAAAAAAGAGCGCGAAACAGGTAATCGAGGCCGCGCCCGCGATGCCGAACCCGGGAATCTTGAACTCGATATAGGCCCCGAGAACTCCGCCTAACAACAAGAGCGGCGCGAGCGTGGTCAGCCAGAAGGCGAGCTGCTCAAACCCGCTCGGTTCGAAGCGCACGATCTCGCCTTTCAGCCCGGCCTTCTTCGCCAGCTCTTTGATCGATTCCGCGGTTCCCTCGGCCAGGACCGGCTTGCCGTTGATCTTCTCGGCCGCTTCCTGCGCGCTGAGGGTGAGAAGCGAGCCCTTGGGATGCAGAACGCGATTGCCGATCTTGACCTCCTTTTCCTTGTTCATGAAGGCCTCGCCTACGTCGGGGTTGTGGCCGTTACGCACGGCGTTGCTCCGGATGAGCGCGGACCAGAACGAGACTGTTTTTTCTTTCTGCGTCGGGGGCAGATCTTCCCCGGTCGAGAGAATGGGCGCGGCCGCCCCAATCGCGCTCACCGGCGCCATGTAAATGTGTTTGGTGGCGAGTGCGATGAGCGCCCCGGCCGAGCCGGCATTGGTATTGATGTAGGTGTAGGTCGGAATCGTGGCGTGATTGAGGATGCCGGTGATCTTCTCCGCCGAATCGAGCCGGCCGCCATAGGTATCCATGTCGAAGATGATCGCGGACGCGCCCGCTCTTTCCGTTTCCTTCTGCGCGCGACGGAGAAAGAGGACGAGCGAAGGCGCCACCTCGCCGCGGAGCGGGATGACGACGACGTCGCCCTTGCCCACGACCTCACGGGCCTCGGCCGTGCCTAACGACGCCCAGCCGACGAGCAGAAAAATCAAGAAGCGAATCGCGAACCGGGTCATAACATGATCATTTGGACGCCCGCGGGCGCTGCGTTAATCTGCCAGCGTACCGCCGTCGTCACGAGGAAAAACATGGGCACCATCCCGACCCACATCATCGAGCAGGTCGCCTCCGCGAATGACATCGTGGAAGTGATCGGTTCCTATTTTCCGCTCAAGCGCGCCGGTTCCACCTGGAAGGCGCTTTGCCCGTTTCATCAGGAGAAATCGCCCTCTTTTACGGTCAATCCGCAGCGCCAGATCTTTAAGTGCTTCGGCTGCGGCGAAGGCGGTGGGATTTTCAAGTTTGTCGGGCTTTACGAGCACATCAGTTTCCCCGAGGCGGTGAAAAAACTGGCGGCCCGGGCTGGCATCCCGGTGATCGAGGAAGGCGGCGGGAACAGCGAGGACGATCGCCAGCACGAAGCGCGACGCACCCTGCTGCGGCTGCACGCGGAAGCGGCGGAATGGTTTCATGACAACCTGATGAAGCGCGAGATCGCCGGGCCGGCCCGCGATTACCTGAAGAAACGCGGCCTAACGAACGAGGTGGCGAAGTCGTGGCAGCTCGGCTTTGCGCCGGACAGCTGGGACGCCTGCCTGAAATGGGCCCTCGACCAGGGCTATCGCCGCGGGATCATTTTGCAGAGCGGGCTGGTCAAGCTGCGCGATGAAGAGCGGCCGGAGGGCGATGTCTACGACCGCTTCCGCGGGCGGCTCATGTTCCCGATCTGCAACGATGTCGGCGAGGTAATTGCCTTCAGTGGGCGCATCCTCACGAGCGAGACCGAGACCGCGAAATATCTCAACTCGCCCGAGACGCCGCTTTTTCGCAAGGGCGGCGTCCTCTTCGGCCTCCAGAAAACCAAGCGCGGCCTGATCGAGGCCGATTGCGCGATTGTCTGCGAAGGCCAGCTCGATTTAATCACGCTCTTCGAGGCTGGCCTAACAAATGTGGTCGCGCCCCAGGGGACCGCCTTCACCGAAGGCCAGGCGCGGATTTTGAAGCGTTATGTGAGCGAAGTCGTGCTCTGCTTCGACGCCGATGCCGCCGGCCAAAAAGCCGCCGAGCGTTCGCTCGAGCCGCTCCTGGAAAACAATCTCGTCGTCCGCGTCGCCAAAATGCCGGCGGGGGAAGATCCCGATTCGTTAGTCCGGAAGGAAGGCGCGGAAAAGTTCGGCGCGCGGATCGCCGCGGCGCGGGATTTTTTCGACTACTGGATCGAGCGCCAGGTTTCGCCCACCGACCTGGGGAACTTGAACGCCAAAATGCAGATCGCCCGGGAACTGGCGGAGACCGTCGCCCGCGTGCACGACCCGCTCATGCGCAACGAAGTGATCAGCAAAGTCTCAGCCCGCCTCGGGGTGGCGGCGGCGGATTTCACAAATCTCCTGCCCCGGCCGCAACGAGCTCGCGCGGCGTCCAACGGACCGCCGCGCACCGTCGCCCCGGCGCCGCGGCACGAAATCGCCATGCTCTGCCTGCTCGCTCTGCGCGATGCCGACGCGCGCAATTTTCTCCTCAGCCAGGAATGGCCCGAAGTAATGGAGGAAACGCCCGGAAGCGAGATGCTCGCTCGCATTTTGTCGAGCGATCTGCGGCCCGACGACCCGGCTTCACTCAATCTCTTCCTCTCGGCGCTCACGAGCGAAGAGGAGTCGTTAGTCTCGTCCTGGCTTTTGCAGAAAACGCCGCCTAACGCCGAAACGGTGGCGCGCGATTGGTGGCAGGGTTTGCGCCAGCCCGCGCTGCGGCGTCGACTACAGGCGACGGAGAGCCGACTCAAGCTGCCGCGACTCAATCCGGGCGAGGTCGCCGCCCTCCAGAAACAGGTGGTTGACCTGCGCCAGCAACTCGACGACTTTTCACGGTTTTCGCCGACCCGCGCTCTGGAGTCTTAACTAGGGGTGAGCGAGAGGCTAGCGCGGATCCTGCTATTTCGTCGATCGCATAACCTAAATTGTTTTGGCAAAGAAATCGAAAACCTCCAGTCGCGTAAAAAAGCCCGCTAAGCGGACTGCACCGAAGCCGAAAAAACGCGGGCGTTCGTCCAAGGCGACGGCCAGGAAGGCGCCGCACAAGGGCAAAGTCGTAGCCAAGGTAAAACGCCCGCGCGGCCAGCCGCCCAAAGTGGTCGCGCACGACGCAGCGACAGCCCCCAAGCGCGGCCGCGGCCGCCCACCGGGGAAAAAGTCGGCCGCCCGCCCCGACCGCAAAGCAGCGCCGGTCCATCACAACGGCGAACTGCCCGGCACGAACGGCGATTCGCCCGCCGCGCTCGTTGGCAATACCCAGGCCCGCATTCGCGACCTGATCAAGCTGGCCAAGGAACAGGGCTACCTCACTTTCGACGACCTCAACGAAGCCTTGCCGCCCGACCTGACGGACGCGGACGAGCTCGATCTCATCCTCATGCGCCTGCGCAAACTCGAGATCGACATCATCGAGGCTTCCGAGGTCGATCGTTACAAGGACGTCAAAAAAGATTCCGAAGAAGAAGAGGAAAAACCCGAACCGAAACTCGACATCCTCGACGACCCGGTGCGGATGTATCTTAAGCAGATGGGCCAGGTGCCGCTCCTGACTCGTGAGCAGGAAGTGGAAATCTCCAAGCGGATCGAGGAAGCCGAAGAGCGGGTCGCGGATCACATTCACCGCTTCGGATTTGTCGCGGCCGCGCACCTCGAACTGGCGGCCAAGCTGGTCGAAGGCGGGGAGCGTTTCGATCGCGTCATCCTCGACAAAAAAATCGAAAGCCGGGAGCGCTACATGAAGCTCCTCCCGCGGCTCTGCAAAAAGGTGCAGGTGATGAGCGCGGAATTAGGCCGCGACTACGAGCATCTGACCCGGTCGGGCCGGACCGATGCGGCGAAGAAAACGAAGTTTGAGAAGGCCGTGGTCAAGCTGCAGGCCCTGTATCCCCAGTTTTTCTTCAAGCAGCGCGTGACCGAGGAATTTGTTCACCTCGCCGACGAGTATTTCGCCCGCCTGCGCACGGTGCAGGAGGATATGAAGAAGCGGGGCAAGGGCCATCACGGTCCGAACCCGCTGACGAAACGGCTGCGCGAAATTGAAGTGAACCTGTGGCTTTCGACCGCAGAATTTACCGATCGCTACGAGGAGCTGCGCGGCTGGCTGCGGAAAGCGCTCCGCGCCAAAACTGAAATGATCGAGGCCAACCTGCGGCTGGTCATTTCCATCGCCAAAAAATATACCAACCGCGGCCTCTCCTTCCTCGACCTCATCCAGGAAGGCAACATGGGCCTGATGAAAGCGGTGGAAAAATTCGAGTACCGCCGCGGCTACAAATTTTCGACCTACGCGACGTGGTGGATCC
Source organism: Verrucomicrobiota bacterium (assembly GCA_030855965.1). Classification (GTDB taxonomy): domain Bacteria; phylum Verrucomicrobiota; class Verrucomicrobiia; order Chthoniobacterales; family UBA10450; genus Palsa-1392. Next base: position 4,697 of record JALYQE010000074.1, read on the forward strand.
GGCAGGCGATCACCCGCTCGATTGCCGACCAGGCCCGCACCATCCGCATCCCGGTGCACATGATCGAGACGATCAACAAGCTGATGCGGGTGCAGAAACAGCTCCTCCAGGAGTACGGCCGCGAACCGACCCCCGAAGAAGTGGCCGAGGAAATCCTCCTCCCGGTTGATCGCGTGCGCGCTGTCCTGAAAATGGCGCAGCAACCGATCTCGCTCCAGGCGCCGGTGGGCGAGAGCGAGGAGACCAATTTCGGCGATTTCATCGAAGACAAATCAGCCGATAACCCGAGCGACATGACTGCGATTGCGTTGCTCAAGGAAAAAATCAAAGACGTGCTCGAAACGTTGACCGATCGCGAGCGCCAGGTGCTCGAACAACGCTTCGGCCTGGTCGATGGCTACAGCCGCACGCTCGAGGAAGTGGGCCGGCAATTCCGCGTGACGCGCGAGCGCATCCGCCAGATCGAGGCGAAAGCACTCCGCAAGATGCGCCACCCGACGAGAATTCGGCAGCTCGAGGGATTCCTCGAAGCTGCCGATCTCCAAACTATCCCGACCGCGCAGGGCGCTCCGCTCCCTTAACGGGGACGGTGCCGAACGGTGCGGTGCCCGTTGCGATACCTGACCACTGGTCGGGTATAGACAACCGGGCGGCGGTAGACCACCGGGGCGTAACCGTAGGACCCGTAGTAGCCCGAATACCCGTAGGGATATCCGTAAGGATAACCGTAGGCATAGGGATAACCGGCATACGGATATCCGCAGGAATAACCCACCGGCAGGCCGATCCCGATGCTGACCCTGACGCGGGCCTCGGATTTCGGTGCCGCCGCAAGAGTGAATGCGCCCGCCACCGCCGCGATCAAAAGAATCTTTTTCCAGTTCATTTGCTCACCTCCTTTCCAACAATTAGCGAAAATTCAGACGGAGGCGCTCGCAAATTATTCAACCGGTCGTTTCGCTCCACCGTGGATAGCCGGTGACGAGTAAGTCAGGGCCGATTTTCTCAAAGCGCGGCTGCGCGAGGCGGGCACCGTCGAGGGTCGCTCCGGCTCCTTTGCCGGGAAGAGCGAGGATCGGTCCGCCAGTGAGCAGAGGCGCGAGATAAAACTGCAACCGGTCCACCAGCCGGGCGTCAAAAGCCTGGCCCAGTGTGTTGCCGCCGCCTTCAATTAGGACGCTGGTGATTTCCCGGCGACCGAGGTCCTCCAGCACTTTGGCCAGGGATTTTCCTCGATAAACCAAAGTGCGATCCGCAAATCGATCGCTGAAGAGCCGGGCCATGCGCGGCAGCCGGCCGGAGCGCGAAAGCACCACCCGCCAGGGCTGGCGCGCCCCGCGGATGCGTGTCGTTAGGCGCGGATCGTCCTGGCGCAACGTCTCCGCGCCGATCAGGATCGCATCCACCTGCGCGCGCAGTCCCCGGGCATGCCGGCGAGCCGCCGCGCAGGTCAGCCATTGTCCCTCACCCGGCGATCTCGTTAGGCGACCGTCCAGGCTCATCCCGCATTTCGCGATCACGAATGGTTTGCCGGTCACGATCCATTTGTTGAAGGCTTCATTCAGGCGGATGCATTCGACATCGAGCACGCCGGTCGTCACGTTCATTCCCGAGACGCGAAGTTGATCGATCCCTCGGCCGGCGTGCATCGGGTTTGGGTCGGTCGCCCCGATCACGACTCGCCCGACGCCGGCGCGCAGGATGGCGTCAGTGCAGGGAGGAGTCCGGCCCGTTGTCGAGCAAGGTTCGAGCGTGATATAAAGCGTCGCCGATCGCAGCGAACCGCTGGCGGCTGAAGCGAGGCACTCGATCTCCGCATGCGGCAAACCGGGCGCCCGATGATACCCGCTGGAAACAACCCGCCCGCCACGAACCAGAACCGCGCCGACGGCGGGATTTGGACTCACGCTGCCGATCCCGCGCTGAGCTTCGGCCAAGGCGGCCCACATGAAAATTTCGTCGGCCGATACGGTCATCGCCGCACCCTAATCAGTCGCGAGTGCGGCTGCAAAGAATTTCCGGCAACATGCTCACGAGTTCAGGATTCAATGGTTACACTTTGACGCACCCTGAGATGGTAACTCCAGGCATGCCTTGGGGCGCTTTGGCACAAACCACCTTGACCAAGTTTCTAGAACTCCTCCTAAGATGTTTGTCCTAAATTGATTGGGTACATGTCTGCTCGTCAGCCATGGCTTGGCATTCAGAAAGCTAGGAATCGTTTCCGAAAACCAACATCTACCAGAAAGGAAAACTTATGAGTCTAATTCGTTACCAATCTCCTGAAATGTCAGCCTGGCGTTCGATGGATCGCTGGGCCAGTCTTCGAGACGAGATGAACAGTCTTTTTGAGCTGCCATCGCTGGGCAATTTTGCCCGCGAAACACAGCTCTTCAGCGGCTGGACTCCCGCGCTCGATCTTTACCAGAACAACGACAATGTCGTTGCAGTGGTTGAGTTGCCAGGCATGCGCAAGGAAGACATCGATATCTCTCTGCACGACGGCATGCTGACGATCGCCGGGGAACGCCAAGGTCCCTCGCGCGACAACGAAAAGGCCGAACGGACCGAACGCTTCACCGGAAAATTCCGTCGCGGCGTGAGCCTGCCGACGCGGGTCGACGCCGGCAAAGTGAGCGCCACTTACAAGGATGGCATTCTCACCGTCACCCTTCCGAAAGCCGAGGAAGCCAAACCCAAGAAAGTCGAAGTCACGATCGAATAATCCCGGCGAACTCGTTCGCCGGCCCCAAATTCAAGAAAGGAAATTCTATGACGAATCTAGTCCGCGAAAACAACGGCCGGGAAACCAGCCGCAGCGAACGCTTCATCACCCCGCCCGCGAGCGTGAGCGAGAACGGCGACGGTTACCTGCTCGAACTCGAGATGCCCGGCGTGAACAAGGATGGCCTCGAGATCTCAATCGAGAAAAACGAGCTCTCGATCGTCGGTCGCCGCTCCAATCCGGCGATCGACGGCACCCTGGTGCACCGCGAATCGCGGCCGCATCATTATCGCCGCTCCTTCGAGATCGACCCCTCGATCGACAGCGGGAAGATCAATGCCCGGATCAACCAAGGCATTGTCACCCTCACCCTCCCGAAGGCGGAGGCGGTGAAACCGCGCAAGATCACGGTCTCGTAAAGGGCGCCACCATTTAGGTTAGGCAAAGCAAGGGAGCCGCGGGCCACGATGGGTCCGCGGCTTTTTGTTTCCAGCGCGCGTCTTTTTCGCCGCCATGCCGCTTTTCTGCTTGGCGGCGGGAGCGGCCCGACGTAGCTAAAGAAACGCGTCTTATGGCCACCAAAACTGAAGAAAAAACCTCCGAGGACAAACTCGTAGCCGCCCGCAACAAGAACCTTGATCTCGCCCTCCAGCAGATCGCAAAAGATTACGGCGATGGCGCCATCATGCGCCTGGGCGACGAGAAAATTGTCGACATCGATGTCATCCCCACGGGCAACATTCTGATCGATCGCGCCCTCGGCGTCGGCGGATTCCCCCGCGGCCGGGTGGTGGAAGTTTATGGGCCGGAATCCTCCGGCAAAACCACCCTTACGCTCACCGTCATCGCGCAGGCGCAGAAGCGCGGCGGGCTCGCGGCCTTCATCGACGTCGAGCACGCGCTCGACCCGCAATACGCGCGTCGTCTCGGTGTCGATATGGACGATTTGCTCGTCTCGCAGCCGAGTTCCGGTGAAGAAGCGCTCCGGATTGTCGAAACGCTCGTCCGCTCCAACGCGCTCGATGTCATCGTCCTCGACTCGGTCGCCGCATTGGTCACGAAACAGGAACTGGAAGGCGAGATCGGCGACTCCACCGTCGGCGCCCAAGCCCGCTTGATGAGCGCGGCGATGCGCAAGCTTACCTCTCTTATTTCCAAGGCGCGGACCTGCTGCATTTTCACCAACCAGATCCGCGAAAAGATCGGCGTCATGTTTGGCAACCCCGAGACCACCCCAGGCGGCAAGGCGCTCAAGTTTTACGCCAGCGTCCGAATCGACATCCGCCGCATCGGCGCGATCAAGCAGACCGATGGCGTCGTCACCGGCAACCGCACCCGGGTCAAAGTGGTGAAGAACAAAGTCGCCCCGCCGTTCACCGAGGCCGAGTTCGATATCATGTACAACGAAGGCATTTCCTCGACCGGCGCCCTCCTCGATCTCGCGCTCGAAAAACAAATCGTCGAAAAACGCGGTTCCTGGATGAGCTATAAAGGCGCCCAGCTCGCGCAGGGCCGCGACGCGGCGAAAGAAGTGCTGAAAAACGACCGCGCCCTTTACGAAGAAATCGAGATCGCGGTTAAAGCGAAGCTCGACGAAGAGAAGAAGTAGTCGTTAGGCCAGGACGACCACAGCCGCCGGCGCGCGCGTGAAAAACGTGCGATCCACGCTAGACTCATCGCGATGACTTCTGCCGCAATTCGCCAATCTTTTCTCGATTTCTTTCGCGAGAAAAAACACACCGTCGTGCCGTCGTCGTCGCTCATGCCCGACGCGCCTAACCTGCTTTTCACTAACGCGGGCATGAACCAGTTCGTACCGATTTTCCTCGGCCAGCAACGGCCGAGTTACGATCCGCCGCGCGCCGCCGACACCCAGAAATGCATCCGGGCCGGGGGCAAACACAACGACCTCGACGACGTCGGGCTCGACACCTATCACCACACGTTCTTCGAGATGCTCGGCAACTGGAGCTTCGGCGATTACTTCAAAAAGGAAGCGATCGAATGGGCCTGGAAGCTGGTCGTTAGGCGCTGGGGACTTCCGCCCGAACGCCTTTACGCGACGGTTTACAAACCCGGGCCTAACGAGCCGGCCGAGTTCGACCAGGAGGCGCACGATCATTGGAAAGTACTCTTTGAGGAAGCCGGCCTCGATCCCGCCGTCCACATCGTCAACGGCAACAAGAAGGACAACTTCTGGATGATGGGCGACACCGGCCCCTGCGGCCCCTGTTCCGAGCTGCATGTCGACCTAACCCCGGCGGGCGACA
>JALYQE010000088.1 GCA_030855965.1 Verrucomicrobiota bacterium
CGAAGGAAGGGATCGAGCCAATCATCATCGAGCAGGAAGAGTTTCCGCGCTTTCACATCGGGGAATCGATGACCGGTGAAGCCGGAGCACTTCTGCGCCGCCTGGGCTTGGAAGAAAAGATGACCGAGCGGAACTACCCGGTGAAGCACGGGGTTCGCGTTTATGGCACGAGCAGCTGGTTCATTCCGGTCGCGCGCCGGGACGAAAACTGGGAGATCCAGCCGGCGACGACCTGGCAGGTCACGCGTAGCGATTTCGATTCGATGATGCTGAACGAGGCGCAAGATCGTGGCGCCACTCTCGTGCGCGGCCGGGCCAAGACCGCTCTGCGCACGGAGGACGGCGGAGTGCGCGGCGTGACGATGGTGAGGCCCGATGGCAGCGAAGAGGAGATCGAGGCGAAAGTTGTGATCGATTGCTCAGGCATGGCGACCTTTCTCGCAAACCAAAAGGCGACCGGCCCGAAGTATCTCGGCAGTTATGACAAGCAGATCGCTTTTTTCGCCCACGTAAAGGGCGTGATTCGCGATAGCGGAACCTCTGGGGAGATGGCAAAGGACAACACCCTCATCTTCTACCAGAAAAAATATCATTGGGCGTGGGCCATTCCGGTGGATAGCGAGACGGTGAGCATCGGAATCGTCGTTCCGACGGCGGAATTCCAAAAACACAAAATGGATCGGGAAGAGTTTTTCCGCCACTACCTGCCGCAGATTAACCCCGATCTCGCTCGGCGGACGGAAAATATCGAGTACCTGAGCAAGGTGCACGTGATTCCGAATTACTCCTTTCAAGTGCGCGGCTTCTGCGGCAAAGGTTTTATCTGTCTGGGCGATGCCCATCGCTTTATCGACCCGATCTTTTCTTTCGGCATCTCGGCGGCGATGCGGGAGGCAGAATTTGCGATCCCGCACATCATGTCCTACCTGCGGGGCGAGCGTCGCGACGAGGCGAACCCGTTTGATGCTTTCCAACGCTTTTGCGAGAAGGGTAGCGATACTTTGGAAGACATGGTCGACCTCTTCTGGGAACAGCCGTTCGCTTTCGCCACCTTCGTGCATCATCGTTACCGCTCGGAGTTGACCGACGCCTTCGCCGGCCGGGTCTACGAAACCGAGCACCAGCCTTCCAAGGCGATCATGCAATTCCGCAAACTTCTCAAGCGCGAGCGCGACTATTCGCACGAGGACGATTATTCCATTCCCATCGGATCGCGCTATCATGCCGAGCGCGCGCCGTTATGGGCGCCCGATTCGCCGGTCGAAGGCACGGAGGAATGGTTGAAACGCAGTGCCGACGCGGAACCCGCCGAAAGTTCAAAGGACGAAGGCCGTTCCGCTGACGAACTTGTGAACGCACAATAAATTTAAGCATCCAAACGAACCATGGAAATACCACAGAAACTCATCGACTACATCAACACCAGCCGGGCTCCGCTGCCACCGGTCTCCGATCCGCAGGAACCACTCCAGATCGACTCACTCGGCCTCATCCGTCTCGTTTCCTTTATGGAAAGCGACTGCGGCATTCGCGTAGAAGATGAGGAGCTTGTTGCCGAGAATTTCGCGACCTTGCAAAGCCTGGGCGAGCTGGTCGAAAAGAAAACTCAAGGCGCGAACGCCCCTTCATAAATCCGGACGGGGAAGCCTTCGTTCCGAATCCGGGCTCGCAGCGGTTTGCCCTGACTGAGCGCCAGACAACCAGGCGCAGTCATCCGGCGGGTTCGATTATTTTTGGAATGACCGCCTTGGCCAGGGTACAGAAAGCTGCCACGGCCGGATTCGTCCCGGAATTGATCAACCGCAGCAGACCGATCTCCAAGCCAAGGCCCTCCCCGGCCAGACGGATAGCCCGTAACTTTGCCGTGCCTGGCTCACGCAGGGTCACTCTCGGCATCAGCGCGATGGCATTCAATGGCGCGAGCGCCCGCAAAATCATCTCGATCGAATTGATCTCGGCAACTGTGCGCGGCCGGATCCGGTGGTTCCGGCAGATTTCATCGGTCATCCGGCGCATCACGTAGGTGTCGGGCAACTGCACAATGCGCTGGCGATGCAGCTCCGCGAGCTCGACCACCCGGCGCTTGGCCCAAGGGTGCGAGTCCGCGACCACGACTGTAAATTCGTCTTCACAAAGACGCTCGTAACGCAGGTTGGGCGAATGCCGCGTGACCCAGCCCAACCCGACATCCAGTTTGCCCTCCTCCAGGCAAGTTTCGATGTCGGTCGAGGAGATCTCCGAAATACTGAGGTCAAGCCCGGGGTTCTGATCTGAAAAGGAGCCGAGCAGCTTCGGGAGCAGCGCCCGGCTGAGGTACGGGATGATGCCGACCCGCAATGTCCCTCTCAGTTCGCCCGGTTCGCTTCCGACTTCCTGAAGCGATTTTTCCACTTGGTGAAGAATGGCCCGCGCATGCTCTTGAAAAACCACGCCGGCGGTCGTGAGAGAAATTCTTTTTCCGCGGCGTTGAAACAGAACGGCGCGTAGACCGAGCTCCAAATCGCGCATCTGTTGCGAGACGGCTGGTTGGGAAACGCCCAGACGTTTAGCCGCGCGGCTAAAATTCCCCGCGTCGGCCACTTCGAGGAAGTAACGGAGCTGGCGAATTTCAAACGGTTCCTGCATCGCAACTAGGGACGGAGCCCTTCATAGGCGTGGCAACCTCTCGGCAAGATGACAAAAAACTTACAAAATGCTTCCATAAGGGCAGCTTATTGTTCTATTTTGAAATTGCTGGTCCAAATATCTTTATGACTCCTTCTAAATTCGTGCGTTTTTTCCTGCTCCCGGCCCTCAGTATCGGCGTGGCTGGTTTCCACGTTTCCGCGGCAGAGGGGACGGCAGCGTCGCCCTCAAACAGTGCCGATCCGAAGGAGGTTAAACCTGCCGCAAGCAAGCCCGCCTTCAAGCGGCCGGCTTACAATCCCGTTTCCCGCTGGAAAGAGGATTGGTCAGGTCTAAAAGGATTGGAGCGCTCGCAGACGGGGGATTGTTTCGATCCCATCAAGTTTATCCCCCTCAACGCTGATGGCTCCATTTGGCTGAGTTTGGGTGGCGGCGTTCGCGGACGCCTTGAATCTTTCGCGAACTTTAATTTCGCGCCCCAAAATGATGACACCTATTTCCTCTACCATCTCCTGCTCCACGCGGATCTCCACATCACCAAGTTCGTCCGGGTTTTCGTGGAAGGAATCGATGCCGAGCACTCGACTCGCGATCTGCCCGGCGGCCTGCGCACGACGGACGTAAATGCACCCGACCTGAACCAGGGATTTATCGATCTTAATCTCCCTTTTTCCGGCGGCAGCCTGACGCTGCGCGGAGGACGGCAATCGTTCGCCTTTGGGAAACAGCGCCTCGTTAGTCCGCTGCCTTGGGGCAATGCCTACCGTCACTGGGATGGGTTCACCGCCATTCTCGATACCCATGGCTGGAACGCGACCGGCTTTTGGAGCGAATTCGCTCCCGTGAACAAGTACGAATTCGACGAACCCGACGGCCAGACCAAATTCTACGGGCTTTATGTCACCCATGGAAAACCGGTCGACCCGATCGCGGTCGATCTCTATTTCCTCGGCTTGGATAAACAGGACTCCGTCACTTTCAATCGCACCACCGGCCCGGAAGAACGCTACACCATCGGCGGGCGACTCTTCGGATCTTCGCATGGCTTCGATTATGAGGTGGAAAATGCCTTTCAATTCGGGCAGGTCGGTTCTGGCGATGTCGGCGCGTGGATGATTGCCACCGAAGGCGGCTACACCTTCAAGCTGCCCCTGGCGCCCCGCCTTTGGCTCGGGTTCGATTATGCCAGCGGCGACGACAGCGCCGGCGGCGACGTCGGCACTTTTAACCAACTCTTTCCGCTAGGGCACGCCTATTTTGGCTACATCGACGCGATCGGCCGCCAGAACGTCGTCGACATCCATCCCGGCGTCTCGGTGAAATGCGGCGAGAAATTGAGCGTACGAACGGAAGGACACTTTTTCTGGCGGGCGGAAGCGGCGGATGCGCTCTACAACGCCGGCGGCGGTGTCGTTAGGCCGGGAGCCCCGGGGACCTCAAAAGATGTCGGCTCCGAGATCGATGTGGTGGCGAGTTACCGTTTCAACCGAAATTTCGATATCGAGGCCGGATTCAGCCATTTCTTCGCGGGCAAGTTCATCAAGCAGACCGGGCCGGACGAAGACATCAACTTCTTCTATCTCCAGACGCAGTTTTACTTTTAGGAGTCATCGCGCCGGGCCGGGGCGGCTTGGATGACACGGCTCCGGCGATGACTCCGGTTTTAAGCAGTTTATTTTTTCAAATGAGACAAGAGCGAAAGGAAAGCAAACGTATGATCCCGAACAAACTCATCACCCTGGCCGCGCTAACCACGCTGCTTCTCGCCGGCTGCGGCAAAAAAGAAACCGCCTCCACCAAACCGGAATCGAACAAGGTCCGCGTCGGTTACATCGGCCTCACCTGCGAAGCTTCCATCTTCAGCGCGGTTGAGAACGGCTACTTCAAGGAGGAAGGGCTCGAAGTCGAACTGATCAAGTGCGACTGGAAAAACTACAAGGACACTCTCGCGCTCGGGGGTTACGACATCACGCAGCATCTCGTGATGTATTTCCTGAAACCGATCGAGCAGGGGCTCGACGTCAAATTCACCGGCGGCATCCACACTGGTTGCCTGCGCGTTCAGGCCTCGGCCAAGAGTGATATCACCACCGTCGAACAGCTGCGGGGCAAACGCATCGGTGTGCCGGGAATGGGCACGCCGCCCTTTGTCTATGCCAATCGCGTGCTGAAACGCCACGGCATCGATGGGAGCAAGGAAATCGAATGGAAGGTTTTCCCGGTCGGTGAACTCGGTTTGGCGATCGACAAAGGCGAAGTCGACGCCGTGGCTGACTCGGAACCGATCGGAAGCATGCTCCTGGCCAGCGGCAAAGTCAGAAACGTCGCCGACCAGGCCGTTGACGAAGGCGACAAAGATGAATACTGCTGCGAGGTCATCGCCAACGGCAAATGGCTCTCGGCCAATCCGAAAACGGCTGCAGCGGCCACTCGCGCCTTGTTGAAGGGCGCCAAGTTTGTCGAAGCCAACCCTGTGGCCGCGGCGGAAATGTCAGTCGAGAAAAAGTATCTCGCTTCCAATCCAAAACTGAACGCCGTCGCACTCTCCAAGCTGAACTATATCCCGAGCGTCTCCCGCGCCGAAGCTTCGGTGAAAACCGCCGCCAAGGAGATGATCGCCGCCGGCATGCTCGCGCCGAATACCGACATCGATGAATTGAGCAAACGCGCCTTTGCTCATCTTGACGGAGTCAGCGACGAGTGGATCGAAAAGACCGAAGTCAAGAAAGTAGCGGGCGGTCAGACCCTTGCGGACCAAGGGGACAAGATCGCGTTGTCGAAAATCGACAGCTCATGCTGCGCCGCGCCAGTAGTGTCGAACTAAACGCGCTCCAAACCAGCCCCGCAATTTTCCACGATTATAGTGTCAGCCAGGCTCCCACCGGGCCACGCCTGGCGGTTGCTCTCATTCACACCGGCCTAAAAGTGAAGTTCCAGCGCGATAAATGGAGCGGATAACAACGTTCGCCGTCAGCGGAGATATCAGTCGAAACGAAGCCCGCTTCTCATTCGAAGAACTTTCTCTCGCCGGTCGCGGGTCCAGCTCCAGCGTCCAGGCGCTGGAGTGCGAGAGGCGGGTGCCAGTAGGCCTCGGCTATGCGATCGGGATCGAGTTTTGGTTCGCCCGCGACGACGGCTTCGCCAGCCGCGCCGATCATTCCGTCCACCACCACGTGCGCGACGTGCACACCTTGCGGCCAAAGTTCGCGCGCGAGCGATTGCGCCAGGCCGCGGAGCGCAAACTTTGCACTGCTAAAGGCAAGCCAGCCCCCGCCACGCACGCTAGAGGTCGCGCCGGTGAAGAGCATTGCGCCTTCCCCGGCCGCGATCATGTCGGGCGCGGTTTCCTGCGCGCAGACGAATCCGCCTAACGTTGCGATCCGCCACGAGCTTGCAAAATCTTCGACCGTCGTTTCGAGCACACCATCGCCCGCAGAAGAACTCGCGTTGTGCAGAAGCACACCGATCGGCCCGAGTTCATCTCGCAGCCGCTTGACCGCCGCCTTCACCTCCGCTGGCTGGCCGACATCCGCCACCAGCGCGATCGCTTTTCCACCCGGCGAGTGATCTCGCGCGCCAGATCCTCGATGAAAGCCGGGCGCCGCGCGATTAGCCGACCGCAAAACCTTCCCGCGCGAAACGCCGCGCGACCGAGGCTCCGAGACCGGGTCCCACTCCAGTAATCAAGGCGACGCGATTCTGGCTCATGCTCTTTCCTCAGCATGCCGCCTGCGCCTGGCGCGAGCAACCTGCGGTCGCATCTGGCCGGAAATGGAGGTAGAACTTGGGATGTCGAAGTTTTCCGGTTGGCGATTTTTGTCGGTCACGTTTTTTGGGTTCGCTTTGTTTGCCACGCTGGCGCTTGCGCAGGAGCAGGAGATGGCGCCGATCGTGACCCCGGCACCTGCCCTGGCCACACCGTCGCCCGCTCCTTCAGCGACACCGACCGCCACGGTCCAGGAGGCGGCCAGCACACCACCGGCACCTGCCTCTGCTCCGGCGCAATTGACGGATGTCCATTTAAAGAGTTGGAAAGCGCGCTCGATCGGCCCCGCGGTCATGGGCGGCCGCGTTTCGGAGATCGCGCTCGATCCGCGCAACCCGGCGATCTTTTATGTCGGACTCGGAACTGGAGGCCTCTTCAAAACCGGAAACAACGGGGTCACCTTCGACCCGATTTTCGACAAGGAGCCCGTTCTCTCCATCGGTGCCGTCGCGGTCGCGCCTTCCGATTCCGAAGTCGTCTGGGTCGGGACCGGTGAAGCGAACGATCGCAACTCTTCCGAGTGGGGCGATGGCGTTTACCGCTCGACCGACGCCGGCGGTACCTGGACGAATGTCGGCCTGAAGGAAAGTCGGTCGATCGCGCGCATCGTGGTCCATCCGACCAAACCGGAAGTCGCCTACGTGGCGGCGATGGGTCACCTCTGGAAGGACGGCGGCGAACGCGGCCTCTACAAAACGACCGACGCGGGCAAAACTTGGAAGCTCGTCCTGAAAGCGCCCTCGCCTAACGACGCCCGGACCGGCTGCGGCGACGTTGTGCTCGATCCGTCGAATCCCGAGATCATTTACGCCGCGCTTTACGCCCGGCAGCGCACCCCGTGGTCGTTTGCCTACGGTCCGATCGCGACCAACGGCCAGGATGTCGGCGGCATTTTCAAGAGTAGCGACGGCGGCGCGACCTGGAAAAAATGCGCCGGCGGTTTGCCTGGCCTAACGGGTCGAATCGGGCTCGCTGTTTCGCCGAGCAAACCGAAGCTCGTGATGGCGATCGTGCAGAGTGACGAAGGCGGCGCGAGCGACATTCGCGCCATCCACAGCCGGCGCGGCGGCGTTTTCCGTTCCGAAGACGGTGGCGAAAAGTGGACCCGGATGAGCGACATGAATCCGCGCCCGTTTTATTTCAGCCAGATCCGGATCGATCCGGCGAATGATCAGCGCGTTTACATCCTCGGCATGGCCGTGCTGGCTTCGGATGAAGGGGGCAAAAATTTCCGGGAGGATCTTTCCGACAAAGTGCATCCCGATTGTCACGCCCTGGTCATTCAACCAGGCACCGCGCCGGCGGCAAAGGCGCCCAAACCGGAGGATAAGAACAAGCCGCCGAAACCGCCTGTTTCTCAGCGTCTCCTGCTCGGAACAGACGGCGGAGTTTACCAAAGTTACGCCGCCGGGAAAGCCTGGGACCACCTCGCCAACATTCCGGCGGGTCAATTTTATCGGATCTCGCTCGATGACACACAGCCGTTTTACCGGATCGCCGGCGGCTTGCAGGACAACCTGAATTTTGTCGGCCCGAGCCAGGTGCCGAGCAAGGAAGGGATTCGGAATTCCGATTGGACTTCGCTCGAGGGCGGCGATGGATTCTATGTCGTCTTCGATCCCACCGATCGCGACGTCTTCTATGCCGAAAGCCAGGAAGGCTATATTCATCGAATCAATCTCCGCACCGGCCAGAAGCGCGATCTGCGGCCGGAGGCGGCGGAAGGCCAGGAGCGTTACCGCTTCCATTGGAACGCGCCGCTCATCGGCAGCCGGCATCAGCCGGGCGTCCTCTATCTCGCGGGCAACCGCGTCTTTCGCCTCACGGATAAGATGGAGCATTTCCAGCTCATCAGCCCCGATCTCACCCGCAACGAGCCCGACAAAGTCAACGCCGCCGGGAGCGGCGCGGAAAACTACGGCGTCATCTATTCGTTAGCCGAGTCGCCCGTCAAAGCCGGCCTTCTCTGGGCGGGAACGGACGACGGCCGTCTCTGGCTGACGCAGAATGACGGCGGAAACTGGAGCGAACTGACGGAGAAGCTGCCCGAACCGGCGCGTGGGCAATGGATCGTGCGGATCGAGCCCGGCGCGAAAGACGCCAAGGTCGCCTACGTCGTGACCAACGCCTACCGCACCGGGGACGATCGCCCGGTCATTCTCCGCACCGCCGACATGGGCCAGACTTGGCAGAGCATCACCGGGCAGGGCCTTTCGCCTAACGACTCGGTGGAAGTAGTGCGGGAGGACCCGGTCAACTCCAGCCTCCTCTATGCCGGAACGCACTTTGGTTTGTTTGCTTCCATCGATAGCGGCGCGCATTGGGTGCGGCTGGGCAATTTGCCTAACGTCCGGGTAGACGATCTCCAGATCCATCCCCGCACGGCGGATCTCGTCATCGCGACCCATGGCCGCAGCATCGACATCCTCGACGACACGCGCCCTTTGCGGGAGCTGACGCCGGAGGTGATGGCGAAACCGGCTCACCTCTTCACTATCGCGCCGGCTCGCGGCTTTTATCCGCTGACCGGCTTTGCGGATTGGAACGGAAAGGGAATTTATCGGGGGGAAAATCCGCCGGAAGGCGCCTTGCTCACCTTCTGGGTGAAGGAGTTCACCGGCGAGGAAGTGAAAATCGCGATCAGCAACGTGGCCGGACAATCGGTCGCGAACCTGAAGGCCTCCGGGTCGCCCGGGTTGAACCGGGTGAACTGGGACCTGCGCACGACCGAGGACGTGCGGGTCAAGTACGGTGGCGATGATCCGCAGAAATTCGTCCCGAGCGGCGAGTACACCGCGGAGCTGAGCTACGGGAAGGAAAAGTCGAAGCAGACTTTCCAGGTCCAGATCGCGGAGGGGATCACGACTCGTTAGGCCAATCCCCCGCGATCGTTAGGCCGGCGGGTCAAAATAGCCTTGCGCGGCAGGCGGCGGCTGGTTAATCCTCGGACCGCCCCGTCTGCTGGCGATGAGCACCAAAGCCTCTTCAGCGAACCCCTCGTTGCGACTGCACGAGGTCTTGGAGGCGGAGTTTGCCCAATTGCACGGACGACCGGCGCTCCCGGCGGGGGGACCGTTTGATCCCGAGGAACGATTGCGGGCGGTCTGGGCCGCGGTTCACGCGCTCGAGGAAAAGCAGGCCGCGCTTTGCATTTCCGGCGGCGGCATTCGCAGCGCGACCTCGCCTGGCTTACGGCTTGGATTCACCATCGCAAGGATGGGCTGGCCGGGGTCAGCGCTGAGCTGGCGTTCCCGCGCCGCGCGGCCCGGCCCAACCCGGAGCCGGAAGAGATCCAGAATCTGCGCAGTTACAGCAACTACCTGAGCCCGCGGCTCGGTCTTCTCTCGGCCGATAGCTGGACCCTGGCCGGAACGTACCTGCGCAATCTTCTCCTTAATTGGATGGTCATCATTCCTCTTCTGGCCGCCGCCCTAACGATCCCGTGGATCTACACCGCGGTCCTGATGATCAATCCTCCGCCTTATTCGTTTCTTCCGCTCTGGCTCGGCGGGGGCTGCGTCTCGGTCGGTGTCGCCTACATGGGTTGGAACCTGCCCTGCGGGCGGAATGCGCGCTGGAGCCAGAAGCGGTTTCTCATTTTCTGTCTCATCCCGCTGCTCCTGGCCTCGGTCTTAATGACGATTTTCTGGGCTTGATTCAGTTATTACGGGCGGCAGCTAATTGAATTGAGGCTCTTCGGCCTGGGCGAGCCGCATACCTGGGTGCCGTTCCTCTATTTCGGGATCGTCATTCATCTCGCTTCCTATCTGACCTCGCTGCTCCCTTCGCACGGCTTCCGCGTGATGGAATTCATCGGCGTGATCGTCTCCGGTGCGTTTGGGGGGTGCTGCTCTGGCTGGCGGCGACGCAATTATTCCCGCACCCGCTCTGGAATGCCGAGCTCTTCACCTGCTGCGGGGTGCCGCTTTTCATGGCCCTCTTTTTTCTCGCGATCATGATCTTCGCCGGCATCTCGAGCCGCTGGACGGACGATCAGGACCGCGAATGG
>JALYQE010000093.1 GCA_030855965.1 Verrucomicrobiota bacterium
TTGTCGGAAACTGAGATCGCGTTGTGTTTGCGCGCGATTTTCGCCACTGCTTCGAGATCGATCAATTTAAGGAGCGGATTGCTCGGCGTTTCTACCCAGACCATGCGGGTGTTGGGTTTCATCGCGGTCTCGACTTTCGCGGGAACGCTCATGTCGATGAAGGTGAAATCGAGATTGGCGGAACGGCGCCGGACTTTTTCGAAAAGCCGATAGGTGCCGCCATAAAGATCGTCGCTCACCAGCACGTGCGAGCCGCTGTCCATCGTCTCGAGTGCGGTCGACATCGCGGCCAAACCGGAAGCAAAGGCCCAGCCGCGGGTGCCGCTTTCCAGATCGGCCACGCAACGTTCGTAAGCGCAGCGGGTGGGGTTGATCGAACGCGCGTAGTCGTAGCCTTTGTGCCGGCCGGGACTTTCCTGGACGTAGGTGGAGGTCTGGTAAATCGGGGTCATGACCGCGCCGGTGGATGGATCGGGCGATTGGCCGGCGTGAATGACGCGCGTGGCGAGGTGCTGCTTTTTCTTCATGTGACGACGACCCTAACCGCAGTTCGCGCGGTTTCCATATCCAGGTCGCGCAATGTATAAGAATTGCAGTGCAGCGGGCCTCCCGCCGACCAAAACAGAATGCCCTGTGACTGACCCCTTCCGAAGTCTTTTGTGTCTGGCTCTGACAAGGTCCGTGGCCCCGGACGACTTGATTGAGTCGATGCCCACGCCCGTGTGCGCGTTGCGCTTCGGGCGGCCCCTTTTCTTGTCCGACGGGCCCCTTGTTACTGCACTTGCCTTGTCAATTTGAGGCTCTTTGACATTTCTCCATTAGTTGGCTTATGCTCGACTCATGGGATACGCACTCGCCAGGGAGCAGCAAGATTACGTGGCCCGACTGGTCAAGGCCGGGCGCTTTAACAACCAAAGCGAAGCCGTCCGGGAGGCGATTCGCCGGATGCAAATTCAGGAAACGGAATACCTCACCCCACCGCCGCTTACTCCCGCCCAGGTCAAATTCATTTACGGTCGCGAGAACAAGCAGGAATCGAGCGTCGCCCGGGCGGCCTTCAAGTCTTTCCGGGCTGCGGCCCGCAAAGGCTCTCGCGCGTGAACGCATGGGATATTTTTGAAGCCGACCTTGGGTGGGGTGTCCATCCGGTCGTGATCGTTTCTCATCCGGTGCGCGCGGCGCGGAAGGATTTCGTGGAGGTGTTGGATTGCTCGTCCCGACGCGCGGCGCGCGCGCCGCACCCAAACGAAGTTCTGCTCGATAATGCAGATGGCTTGGACTGGCAGACGTTTTGCAAGTGCGACTTGATCATCGCGGTGCCGCGGGCCGAGATGAAGCGGCAGCGCGACCGGGTGGGTATGGAACGACGCCGGCAAATTGTGCGGAGCATGATCGCGACGCATGGCTGGAATGCCCTGTGAAGGAGCGCGAAAAATCGCCGAAGCAAGCGCTCGACGGAGGAGGCTACGGTTGCGACCCTGAGCGTAGATGCCGTCGAAGAATGAGAAAAGAATCGAACTGGAGATCGTCCACGTTCTCTTTCTCGACATCGTAGGCTATTCCAAGCTGCGCTCCGGTGAGCAGCACGCCTTGATCGACCGGCTCAATCAAATCGTGCGCAGCTCGGATGAGTTTCAAAGAGCCGAGGCCGCGGATCGCTTAATCAAAATCCCGACCGGCGATGGGATGTCGCTCGTGTTCTACAAAAGTCCGGAGCAGCCAGTGGAATGCGCGCTGGAAATCACGCGCGCACTGAAAGCGCATCCCGCATTGCAGGTGCGCATGGGCGTGCACAGCGGTCCGATCAGCGCGGTGACTGATCTGAACGATCGCACCAATGTGGCCGGCATCGGAATGAATATCGCGCAGCGAGTGATGGATTGCGGCGACGCCGGACACATCCTGTTATCCAAACGAGTTGCCGAAGATCTCGAGCAATACGGTGATTGGCAGGCGGCACTGCATAATCTCGGCGAAGTGGAAGTGAAACACGGCGTGCGCATCCACGTTTTCAATCTCTTCACCGACGAACTCGGCAATCCGGAAGTGCCGGAGAAGTTGCGCAACGCGAAACCGAAAGGGCAGGAAGCATCCGACGCTTCCGCGCGCCGGGAAGAAGGATTCTGGATTGCGGTCCTGCCGTTTAAGTATGGCGGCGCGAATGCCGACCTCAGCGCCTTGGCCGAGGGCTTGTCCGAAGACATCGTCACCGGTCTTTCACGATTCTCGTATCTAAAAGTCATTGCCCGCAGCTCGACGTTGCGTTTCGCCAAAGACTCGGGCGATGTGCGCGCCATCGGCAAAGAACTGGGCGCGCGCTACGTCATGAACGGCAGTCTTCGCCAGGTCGGCACTCGGCTCCGCGTCGCAGTGCAACTCGTCGACCAGACCACTGGCGAGCAAGCTTGGGCGGAAACTTATGAGCGAGCATTTAGCGCCGAAGCAGTTTTCGAACTCCAGGACGATCTTGTGCCGCGGATCGTCGCCACCGTCGGTGACGCGCATGGCATCCTGCCGCACAACATGAGCGAATCATTGCGGAGCAAGGCGATCGATCAGTTGAGTCCCTACGAAGCGGTGCTGCGCAGTTTCGCTTACGGCTACCGCTACACTCCCGAAGAGCATGCCGCGATCAGGTCTGGCCTGGAGCAGGCCGTGCAAAAGGCGCCGAGTTTTGCCGATGCCTGGGCCATGCTGTCGTTAGTCTACGCGGACGAGTACGCCTCCGGGTCCAACGTTCAACCCGACTCGTTAGGGCGCGCTCTCCGGTCCGCGCGCCGCGCAGTGGACGCGGCACCTTCCAGTGCCATGGCGCACAACGCCCTGGCGCGCGCGCTCTTTTTTCGCAAGGAATTCGAAGCCTTTCGTGCGGCGGCGGAGCGGTCGATAGCGCTCAATCCCTTGAACAGCCCCACTCTTGCCAGCCTGGGGACCATGATGGCAGGCGCGGGCGACTGGGAGGGCGGGTGTGCCCAGGTGGAGCGAGCCCTGCAGCTCAATCCGCGTCATCCCGGATGGTATTGGTTCGTGCTGCTCTACCACGCCTACCGCAAAGGCGACTACCAAGGCGCGCTCAGTATCGGGCTCAAAATCAACTTGCCGGACTTCTTCGCTACGCATGAGGCGATGGCGGCTGCATACGGTCAGCTGGGGCAGGGCGCCGAGGCGGAGAGGAGCGTGGGAGACCTGCTGAGGCTGAAGCCGGACTACACCGCGTGGGCCCGCGAAAGACTCGAAAAATGGTTCGAACCGGAATTTGTCGAGCACTTGCTGGAGGGACTCCGCAAAGCGGGGCTGGAAATTGCCGGCGAAGATGGGGCGCCCGCGCCGATCTCAGCGCGGGCTGGCACAAGCAAATCCTCAGGCAAGACGCGCGCGCAAGAAGCGTTCTGGGTCGCAGTGCTTCCGTTCAAGAGTTCCGGCGGAATAGAGTCGTTCGCGGACGGACTCGGAGAGGACATCACGACCGGGCTTTCGCGGTTCCCGTATTTGTCCGTCGTGGCGAGAGCCGCAGCCGCGCGGCTGAAGGGACGGGCCGGAGATGAGCGGACACTGGGGGCCGAACTTGGTGCGCGCTATGTCGTTGAAGGAAGCATTCGCAAGCAGGGTTCCGCCATCCGCGTTTCCGCTCGTCTCATCGATACGGAAACCGGCGCGCAGCTTTGGGCGGAGACTTACGATCGAGACTTAAAGTCTTCGAGTATTTTCGCGGTGCAGGACGATGTCGCGGCCCGCATCGTCGCAACCGTGGCCGACAGCTACGGCGTGCTCGTGAATTCGATGGCGTCGGTGGCCGCGGCAAAGGACGACGCTGACCTCACGCCGGCCGAATGGCAGTTCCAATATTTCGCCTATCGACAGCAGATCACGCCCGCGAACCACGCGGTGCTTAAGAAGCGGCTCGAAGCCGCGCTGGAACGAGATAAAACACGCGCGGAGATATGGTCTTGCCTGGCGCAAATGTATGTGGACGCGTATGCGTTTGGCTTCCAAGCCGACCCAACCGATCTCGATCGCGCCTTGGTCGCGGCACGTCGCGGCGTTGAGTTCGATCGCACGAACCAGTTTGGGCTGGTCTCGCTCGCGCAGACCTATTTCTTCCGGCAGGACCTCGCCGCCTTTCGCCCCGCGGCCGAGCGCGCGATTGCGATCAATCCGCTCAACACCGACGCGCTCGGCATCCTTGGATTGCTCATCGTGCATACGGGCGAGTTTGAGCGCGGCGCGACGATCGTGCGCCACGCGATGGAACTCAATCCGGATCACGCCGGCTGGATGCATTTCGGCCCGATCTGGGAGCACTTCCATAAAGGCGAATATGAAAGCGCACTCGATCACGCAAACCGGGTCGATATCCCCGGACTTTTCTGGCCCTACCTTGTGGTGGCAGCGGCCAATGGTCACCTCGGCCGCAATGCCGAAGCCGAGGCGGCCGTTCGCGATCTGCTCGCGATGGATCCTAACTTTGCCGCGCACGCGCGCTCGAACATTGCGAGCTGGCATTTCGCGAGCGGGCTGCTCGAGCCCCTTCTCGACGGGCTCCGCAAAGCGGGGTTGTCGGCGGATCATCGGTTTTCAGATGGAGTGTGATGCTAACTGGAAGGAATAAAAATGAAGGCGAGTAAGATCATCTGCATCGCCATGGGCGCGATGCTGGCGGCGACGGCGGCGCAGGCCGAGGAAACTACAATCGTGAGCAACGTCCTCGGACCGGAGGGTCCGCTCTACGTTGACGGAAATCTTTACTACGTTGGCTGGGTCTCCAACACACTCTCGAAATGGGATGGTAAGACGGCCACCGTGCTCAATCACACCGAGGGCTGTGGTCATAACGGTTTGGCGCTAACCAAAGACAAAACCTTTCTCCTCGCCTGCACCGAGGAGCATGGCGTCATCATGGAACTCGACCTGAACGGCAAGCAATTGCGCCGCTGGGATGCCGATAAAGACGGCAGGCCATTCGAGGGCGGCGTCAATGATATCGTGGTGACCGCCAAAGGCGGTGCTTATGCCACCGTCTTCGGTCCATATAAAGAGGTGCCCACCGCAGTGGTGGGAAAGATTGTTTATCTGGCGCCGGGCAGTGAGAAATGGGTCGAAGTCGCTAACGACCTCAACTACGCCAATGGCATCGGCGTCTCTCCCGATCAAAAGACCCTTTACGTCAGCGAAACCGTCGGCAACTGCATCCTAAAGTTCACGATCAAAGACGACGGCTCGTTAGGCCAGCGGTCGAATTTCGCTTTGCTCAATCTTCTCACGAAAAACAAAGTCGACTTCTGGTGGCTCGGACCCGACAGCATGAAGATCGATCGCAAAGGCAACATCTACGTCGCCCAATGGTCCGGCGGCAAGGTGTTGAAAATATCTCCCGAGGGCAAGCTGCTCCACGTCTTCGAGATCGCCGCCGGTGACGGCACGACTAACGTCGCCTTCGGCCCGGGCGAGAAAGATATGTATGTCTCAGTGGTGAAGGATCCAAAGGATCCGAAAGCGAGAGGCAGTATCGTGAAGATCCCGAATGTTCAGTAGGCTCTGAGATGTCGCGTCACTTCGGCATGTGCAGCCGGAGATAGGAAAGCAGATCTGTGCGGGTGATCAGGCCGAGGAATCTGGTGCCGTCCATCACGATCGCGACTCGGCCGCGATCGAACACGCCTAACAAGTCAGAGATGTTGGCGGCCGGCGAGAGGGTTTCGAGCCGATCGGTCATGCCCGCACTGACGAGTTCGTTAAACTGCGCCGGGTCGCGGTGCACTTTTACGAGCAGATCGGACTCATCGATGATGCCGACGGCCCGCCCGTCGCCATTCAGGACCGGCAGCTGCGAGACGTCGGCCGAGCGCATGCGCTTGAAAGCAGTGAGCAAGGTGTCGTCTGGCCCGACCGAGATGACTTCGCCCTGATCGGCGCGATGGGAAATGAGATCGCAGAGATCACCCTTGGCCGGGCGTTCGACGAAGCCCTGCTCCGCCATCCAGAAATCGTTGAACATCTTCGAGAGATATTTGTTGCCAGTGTCGCAGATGAAGGTGACAACGCGTTTTTTCTCTGTCTGCTGCCGGCAATAACGGAGTGCGCCGGCGAGAAGCGTGCCGGTGGATGAACCTCCCAGGATGCCCTCTTGGCGGAGCAGGTCGCGCACGACCGCAAAGCTCTCCGTGTCGTCGATCTCAAACGCGTCGCTTACGTACGACATATCGGCGATATCAGGAATGAAATCCTCGCCGATGCCTTCCACCGCCCAGCTCCCGGCTTTCTCCAGTTTCCCCGTTTTGACCCATTCGTAGAGGATCGAGCCGGTCGGGTCCGCCAGAATGATCTCGAGGTTCGGCTGTACCTTTTTGAAGTAGCGCCCGAGCCCGGTGAGGGTGCCGCCGGAGCCGACGCCGATCACCACCGCATCGACGTCGTGGTTCATTTGCTCCCAGATTTCCGGTCCGGTCGTGGTCTCGTGGGCCAGCGGGTTGGCCGGGTTACCGAATTGGTTGACGTAAAACGCGCCCGGAATTTCCGCGGTCAGTCTCGCGGCCACATCCTGGTAATATTCCGGGTGTCCGCGGGTCACGTCGCTTCTCGTTAGGCGAACTTCCGCCCCGAGAGCGCGGACGTGGGCGATTTTTTCCTGCGACATCTTGTCCGGGATGACCAGAATGATGCGGTAGCCTTTCGCGCCGGCGATGAGGGCGAGCCCGAGGCCGGTGTTGCCCGCGGTCGCCTCGATGATCGTGCCGCCGGGTCGCAATTTCCCGTCGCGCTCGGCCGCTTCGATCATGGCGAGGGCGACCCGGTCCTTGATCGAGCCGGTCGGGTTCTGGTTTTCCAGCTTCACGAAAAGCTGGCAGGCCCCGGTGTCCATCCGGGTGATCTCGACCAGCGGCGTGTGGCCGATGAGCGAAAGGATCGCGGGCGGGCGTTGCGACGAAGTTGTTGTACGGGTCATGAAGCAAAAAGCGGAAGCCATCGGCGGCGCGCCGATGACCCCCGCTATGCAACACCGCGGCGCGCAATCGTCAAGCGCGCGCCCGGCGCCAGGCTAGTTGGCCGGCGCGTTGAGCACGACCGTATACATCTCGATCAAATGATTCGGATTGAATCCCCAGCGTAGATCGTCTGGCCGTCGGCGGAGATGACTTTCGCCACGGTCAGAGGCCAACCGTCGGGCACGGTGACGCCACGGCGTTTCAATCTCGGGCCGGACTTTGTTGACGGTCGTCGCTCTCGTTCGGCCTGTGCACCGGCGCCCGCAACATCAGTCTCAGGGCGTGTCGTTAGGCTGAGAGGGTGGCAGGGCGCTGATTTCCGCGAGCGATTTGCGATCCTCCTCCGCTTTCTCGAGGAGCCCGAGTTTGCGATAACACTCTTCGCGCCGGGCGAGGGCGGCGGCGGTTTGATTGATCGCCAACGCGCGCGAAAGCGATTCGACCGCGGCCATGCAATCGCCCTGCTGCACCTCCAGCTCGCCGCGGTACTGCCAGGCGGTGGAGAAATTTGGGTCCAGCTCGGTCGCCAGCTTGATCCGCGCGTAGGCTTCCGGCGCGCGCTTCAGCCGGGCCAGCGCGTAGCTCGCTTCGGCCGCGGCGCCGGCGGATTTTGGGTCGACCGCGAGCGCGGCCTCGGCGTCGGCCAGGGCCAGGCCGGGTTGCCCGATCTCGTTCGTCTGCCAGGCGCGGTTGGTGAGCAGATCGGCGTTTCTCGGTTCCAACGCAATCTCGGCATCGAGCCGCCGGATGGTCTGCAGGAAATCGGGCGAGAGCTCTTCGAGCTGGAGTGCGCCGGGCGACGCAACCGTGTCGGGCGCGCGGCCGAGCATCGGCAGCGCCAGGGCGCGCAGCAATTGCGGGCGAATCGCGCCCGGTGCGAGCTGCGCCGCCCTGCTTGCGTCGGCCAGCGCGAGCGCGGCGTCGCCGGCGCGAAGGAAGAGAAGAGCGCGATCCGCCAGGAGCAGGCTGTCATCAGGATAAGCGGCCAGGTCGCGGTCGAGATCGTGCACCTCGGCCAGGAATTTGCCCAGCCGGTCCTGCAGGGCGAGCTCTTGCCTAACGAGCGGATCAACCGGCGCGAGCAGGGCGGCGTGGCGGACGTCGGCCAGAGCCGCTTCCCAGCTGTGGAGATGGCGATAGCAGAGCGCGCGATTGAGCAATGCCTTGGCGTTTTCCCGGCCTTTCATTCCTCGCGTCCAGGCCGCGGCCGCCTCCGCCCAGCGGCCTTTGGCCTGCTCGAGCCGGGCGATCTTGATGAAAACGCGCGGCCGGCGATCCTTCGGCCGCACGGCCCGGGTCCAGGCGGCGAGCGCCTCGTCCGGCCGGTTCTCGGCGAAGGCGAGGTCGCCGCGGTATTCGTCAAATTTCGCCGAGGTCTTTCGCACTGCACCGCGCCAATCGCCCAGGGTTTGCCGCAGGCCTTTCAAGTCGCGCATCCCGAACTGGGCCTGGGCGAGGCGAGCCCAGGCGCCGTTGTCGTTAGGCGCAAACTGCAGGACGCGGCGGGCGAGGGGAACGGCGCGGGCAAAGGCCCGCTCCTGCAGCGCCGCGCGCACTTCCTGACGCGCGGTTTTTTCTTCCGGCGAGATCGTGCGCCGGCAGCCGCTCGTTCCGAGGAGGAGGAGGACGACCAGGAAAGCGGCGCGGGAAAAATTCATTGGCGCAAGCAGGGAAATAAGGAAGATAACGAGAGCGGCTCCCTTCCAATCGGCAATCAAACCGCCTGAGGCGGATCAGCAATCAGCAATTTCATCATGCCTTCCTTCGACATCGTATCGGAAATAGACAGCCAGGAGATCGACAACGCGCTGAACCAGGCGCGGAAAGAACTCGCCACCCGCTTCGACTTCAAGGGAACAGTGGCCGAGATCGAATTTGAGAAAGACGCGATCACCCTGACCGCGGAAGACGCCTCCCGCCTGCGGGGGCTGCGCGAGATTGTGATCGGGAAGTTGTCCAAGCGCGGAGTCGACCTGCGAAATCTCGACCAGAAGGAGCCGGCCATTTCCTCGATCGGGCACGCCCGCCAGGAACTAAAAATCCAGCAGGGGCTGGAAGGCGATAAGGCGAAGGAAATCATCCTCGCGATCAAAGGGCAGGGATTCAAAACCCAGAACCAACTCCAGGACCGGCAGATTCGTGTGACCGGGAAAAAGCGCGACGAGCTGCAGGAAGTGATCGCCTTTGTGAAGAGCAAGGACTTCGGCGTCGCGACCTATTTCAAAAACTTCCGCGACTAACGATGCGAACCTGTTTCTCCCGATGCGACGCTCGTTAGGCATTTTCGTCGGCGGGCTGCTCATCGGGGGGCTGGCAGGTTACGCGCTCCACCGGACGGGCGGAAACGGTGGGTCCGGCGCGAACGCCGTGTCGGCGCAAAGTGGATCTTCATTCAGCGGCGAGAGCCGCGCGGTTGCGAATCGAAAGGTCGCGGACCAGAAAATCCTGCTCGGCGACATCGCCTCGGTCCCGTTTCAGGAACTCTACGAGACCCTGGCCCGGCAGAAGCCGGAGGAGATCGCGGGCATCGCGCAACAGCTCGATGTTTTGCCAAACAGCCGGGAGACGCGGGCCAAGATTAAGGCGTTTTTCGCCTCCTGGGCGCATCTTGATCCGGCCGCCGCTTTGGCCTCAGCGGTTGGTTTTCAAACCAAGGAGACGCGTGCCGCAGCGATCAACGCGACCATCGCCGGAGCAGACGCGCATGCCACGGGCGCGATCGCGCTGGCCCTCGATAAGATGTCGGATGACGTGCTTTCGGGTTCCGTTCGGAGTGGCCTCTTCGATCAAGCAGTCGGGAAATGGAGCGAAGCAGACCCGGCCGGCGCAGCGCAGCTGCTGACCAACGCGCACGTGGCCGGGATGGGACTTACTGCGGCATTTTACGCCGTGGGGCTGAATTGGGGAGCGACGGATCCCGCTGCCGCGCTGGCCTGGGCCGAGCAACAGCACCAGGTCCCATTTGGATTGCAGCCCGGTCAACGGCGTGGTGCTGGGTTGGTGGAAAAAAGATCCGGCTGCGGCGGAGGAATATGCTTTGACGCGAGCCGGAACACCGGATGGCGAACAACTCCTCGGCAATATGGTCATGCAGATGGCGAACGAGGAACAGACGAAAGCGTCGGAATGGGTGGCGCGCTTGCCCGCCGGCAAACTGCGCGAACAGGCTTATCGCATGCTGGCCACGCAACTTTCCTTTAACGATCCGAAAGGAGCGAGCGCATGGGCTCTCACCCTGCCGGCGGAGGCGGCGGTCAGCGCGGTGGAATCGACCGTTTCAATCTGGGCGCGGACGGATCCGAGCGGAGCGGCGCGATGGGTCGAAGGCTTGAGCGGGAAGATCCGCGATGGCGCGGCCAGTTCGTACAGCTATGCGGTGGCCGAAGCGGATCCGGCCGCCGCCGCCGCATGGGCGATCACCATTTCTGACGAGGAGAAGCGCAAGACCGTGCTCCGGCGGGCAACCTCGCAGTGGCTGGAGCGCGACCCGGCGGCGGCGCGGGCCTGGGTCCAAAATAGTTCGTTAGGTGAGGATGAGAAGGTGCTCTTGCTGAGCAATCCTCAGCCTTCGCCCTGAAGCACTGGCTACCCGCCTTGGACCGGTGGCATGATCGCGATCTGGTCGTTAGGCTCGATGACATGCGCGCGGTCGACGAAATCAACGCCAGCTCCAACGAGGATGTGGCGGTCCCATTTCTCCAACGCCGGGAAGCGCTGATAAAGCTGCGCGAGCAGTCCGGCGACCGTCGTGTCAACGGGCAAATCGAGGACGAGCTCGCTGGTGCCGGCGATTTCCTTCAGCTGGGAAAAGAACTGCACCGTGCTCTGCATCTTGCTTTGCCTCTCGTTAGGCCGGGTTGATCCTGTCTTTCCGCAGGACGCCGATGCAGGGAAGGTTGCGATAACGTTCCATGTAATCGAGCCCGTAGCCGACCACGAATTCGTCCCCGATATTGAAGCCGACGTGGTCGGCCTCGACCGGCCGCAGCCGCGGCTTCAGCTTGCGGAGGAGGACACAGATTTTGACGCTGAGCGGGCGCTCCGCTTTCAATTTCTCGCCGATCGCCGCCAGGGTGACACCGCTGTCGAGAATGTCGTCGAGGATGAGGATGTGCCGCCCGGCGATATCGGGCAGGATGATTTGCTTGAAGACAACCGAGCCAGTGGTGGTGGTGGTGCCGTGATAGCTGGCCACGCTCAGGCAATCGAGTTTGAGCGGGAGCGGAATGCGGCGTAGCAGGTCGGCGGCAAAGATCAGGCTCCCGTTCAGGACCGCGATAACCGTCAGCTCACGGCCCTGATATTGTGCCGTGATCGTGGCGGCGAGCTCGTCGATTCGCCGGAGGATGGTGGACTCCTCGAAAAGGACGCGTTCCAAATCTTCCTGCATGTCGGAATGGGTCAAAGGTTGCACAGCTTTTCCCAGCTTACTTCACGGCGGCGGCAATTGCGCTCGCGATTTCGCGGCTCAGCCGTGGATCGCCCTGGAGAGCGGCGCCGCGTTGCCAAAGCTCTTGCGCACGCGCCGTCTCGCCGGCGCGCGCCGCGGCTTCGCCGGCGTTGAGGTAAAGAAGTTGCCGGTCTGCCGGGGTGAGGGCGTCAGGATTTTTTTCGACCTGGGCGAGGAGGCGTTCCAATTGTTCGCGCGCGATCTTGCGGCGGCCGAGGAAAGCCGGCAGAGCCTGGTTGGTGACGGCGCGGTTGAGTTGCACGTCGGCATTCCCGGGCGCGGCCGCGGCCGCTTCGTCCATCAGCGCGATCCCTTTGCGGAGCGCGCTCAGCTTGGCCGGACCGATCGCGAGATCGCGGCTGCGCAGGGTGTAGCTGCTGCCGAGATAAACGCGGGCGAGTTGGTCGTCCGGCCGGCCCGCGAGCACTTTCTCGAGGGCCGCGATGCACTCCGTCACCGCCGCCCGGTCGCCCGCGAGGGCGCGCGCGTAGAGCGTGCTGATCACCGGGTCGTTAGGCAGGGCCCGCGCACCGGGAAGGGCGAGAAAGAGAGCGCAAAAAAGCGCGAGCCAGGTCGGGCGCATTTGAAACAATGGACAAAGCGCCGCGGAAAAACAAACTTGGGCTCGGTCGACCTGGCCGCATCCGATGCTTTTCCGCAACAAATGGCGCCATCCGAGCCGCAACATCATCGCCTATACCACCCACAAGGCCGGCTCGATGGTCTTGCACCGCGTCCTCAAAGACATCTGCGAGCTGAATCGGATCCGCTTCTTTTCCCCGAACAAGTCGGAGCTGCCTTTCGAGCGCATCTTTGCCGGGGAAGATTTTCTGGCGAAAAAGCGCGGCTGCTTCGGGCCGATTCGTTTTTTCGTGCCCTCGGCGGCGCTCTCCGAGGCGAGCATCATTCTCCACCTGCGCGATCCGCGCGACGTGCTCGTCTCGATGTTTTTCTCCTATTGCTACATGCACGCGGGCGAGATCGAGGCCCATACCGGCTATCGCAAGGCGGTGGCGGAAGCCGGGATTGACCGCTTCGTTCTCGATATGGTGAGCGCTCCGTTTTACGATTACCGCGGCGATTACGGGATCGGTTCTCGTTATAAACAGCATGTCGGGACCGTGCTCGATCGTTACCGGCGTTACTTGGATGAATTGCTCGCCCGGCCCAACACGACGGCGGTTTCCTATGAGGAGATGGTGCTTTCGTTCCCTTCCTGGCTGGAAAAGATCGTCGGCGCCTTCGACCTGAAGGATCCGGAGGAGACGCGTTCCGTCGTGGCTGCCCGCCACGCCAACAGCGTTGCGGCCGAGGCGGAAGACGTCTGGTCGCACAAGCGCAAAGTCACCCCCGGCGATCACCGCGAGAAACTGCAATCCGAAACGATCCGGCAGCTCGACGAAATCTTCGCGCCCGTCCTCGACCGGCTGGGCTATTCTGCGTCCGCTTACGCGGAAACCGGAATCCCGCAGCCGGTCAGATCGAGTCGTTAGGGGGAAGTCGTCCTGGTGCGGGTTACTCGAGCGGCCGTCGTTTCAACTCCCAGACGCGGAGCGCGGCGAGGAGTAATCGGCGGGTTCTTTCCATCCGGCCCATCACGACAGGCTGATCGTTGGGGAGGGGCTTCTTCGCGGCCGAGGCCCGGCCTCCCGGCGCGGGGCGTGCGCGACGCTTGGGCTTGGGCGGGGCAGATTTCTTCTTCTGCCTTGGTTTTCCGCCTGTGTGATCCAGCTCCGCCATACTTGCGTATGGCAATAGCACCTCCCGCGCCAACCTCTCGCCCCGGCCACAGAACCCTTTAGCCTCTTAACCTAGCAGGGCCGCAGATGGATGGCCGCGAGCATGCAGCGCGCGCTCCCGCCGGCCATCTCGATCGTGGGCAATTCCAGGGGGAGAAGGCGGGCAACGCGCTCGATCGTCGCCCGCTCCGCCTCGCCGAGGTGCGCGAGGGCGCGGGCGGAGAGAACGAGCACTTTGCCCTCCTCGCCTTGCAACTCCAGGGCGTTGCCGGCGAAATTTTCGATCTGGCTCGGTGAGAGGGGCACAATCTCCCTGCCGCTCGCTTCGAGCCGGCGCTGCACGGTTTGGCGCTGCGCCGGGTCCGCGATCATCTCCAGGCCGACGAGTGCAAAATTCGTCCCGAGGCACATCATGACGTTGGTGTGATAGATGGCGCGACCGTCCGCGCTCGTGCTCTCGAAGGTGACCGGTTCGAAATCAAAATCGGCGCAGAATTCCTCCAGCGGCGCGCGATCGGCTCGGCGCGAGAGCGAGACGTAGGCGAGGCGGTGGACGTAGTCGAGCACGAGACTCCCAGTGCCTTCGAGGAAAAGACCGCGTTCCTCAAAGGATGAGTAATCGACGACCTCGGTCACGACATAGCGTTGGCGCAGGCTTTCCACGATATCCCGCCGCCGTTCCGCCCGGCGCGACGGGGTATACATCGGGTAAAGGGCGATTCGCCCGTCGGGGTGGGTGGAAAACCAATTGTTAGGGAAAACCGCGTCCGGTTTCACCGGCGTCGGCGTGTCTTCGAAAAGGTCGACCGTCACGCCTGCGCCGCGCAGATGCTTCACCGCCTCATCAAATTCCCCCAGCGCCCTGGCCGCCAGCGCCGCGGCCGGTTCGGCGCCGGCTTCCTGTTGAAAGGCGTTATCCTGGGCCGTCTCGGGATTTGGAAAAAAATGGCTCGGCCGGATCATGACCACGGCCCGGGCGCTTTGTTCGTTCCTCTCGCTCTTCACCGCGACGAAAGTAGAAGCAAACCGCGCCGCCGACAACGCCCGGCCGGGAACCTTGCGCCGGGCGCCGGGGGCGTGACATACTCGCGGCGTGACGAGCGACGAATCGAAGCGGTCCTGGCGACAGCAACTGGGCCGCTGGCTGGCGGAACTGCTCCTCGTTTTCCTCGGCGCCTACGCGGCCTTTTGGCTGACCGGTTACCAGCAGCATCAGCAGGACGCGAAACGGCGCGACCAGATTCTCGCCTCGCTCGAACAGCAGGCCCGCGAAAATATTCAGGACGCCCAGGTCGGCAGTGCGCGGCAGGCCAAGCGCATCGCCGATTTCGAGCGCGCGCTCGCGGCCGGCGAGATGCCGCCGCTGCAGCCGATCAGCTTTTCTTCCGATTACAACGCAGGCGATGTTTCGGCCTTCCTCCAGGCGGGCGGGCTTGAGGTGCTCGATGTTAAAACGATCGTCGCCCTGCGCAAAGCGGAATCGGCGATTCGCGCCGGCCTCAGCCGCATGGCCCACGACGAACGGCTGAGCGATCAGCTCATCGTGCCAAATCTGGATGAGGACGTTTCCTTCTTTTACGACCCGGCCACGCGCCAACTCCGAAAGCGGTTCGCGTTTTATCTCCCGGTCTTGCAGGCCATCGCGGATTTGTTTCAAGACGGGCGGCTGATTGCGATCGCCGGTGGCTGCGTTTAGCGTGGCCGCCGGCGATGCGCGTTCACTCGGAAAATTTCACCGTCGCAACCCGCGGGAAGGGGACGTATGAAATCAGCGGGCAGGTCGCGGCCGCGGTCAAGGCCAACGGAGTGCGGGCCGGGACGGTAACGGTTTTCGTTAGGCACACCAGTTGCAGCCTCATCATCATGGAGAACGCCGACCCAGGCGCGCGGCGCGACCTCGAGAAATTCTTCGAAAGGCTCGTGCCCGAGGACACACCGTGGTTTGAGCACACCGCGGAAGGCGCGGACGACAGCACCTCGCATATTCGTTCCGTCCTGACCCGCTCGAGCGAAGTCGTCCCGATCGCTGATGGCCGGATGCAGCTCGGCACCTGGCAGGGCATTTTTTCTTTTCGAGCATCGGCGCGCACCGCATCAGCGCGAGATCGCGCTCAGCATCATCGGCGCCGCCGCCTGAAGGTAGCGCAAGCTTCCAGCTTGCTCTTTCTGTTCCTGCAAGCTGGAAGCTTGCGCTACCCTGCCGAGTCCCTCTGCGAGGGGAGTCGACACGAAGCCCGCATTTCGTTAACCTCCCACCCGCTTGAAAACTCTGCCGTCCACCAACAACCGCCACAACGTCCTCCGCGATCGCTGGAATCTCCCGACCGTCGATCAGGTCATGATCGAAGAACGCGCCGCGGCCTTCACCAAACGGAGCATCAAAACCTCGGCCAAACTCGCCGGGCTCAAGCTCGCCGTCTCGATGATGGACCTGACGACGCTGGAGGGAAAAGACACGCCTGGTAAAGTCGCCTTCCTCTGCCGCAAGGCGATGCAGCCGATCGATCCGCGCTACGACGTGCCCCCCTGCGCGGCGGTCTGCGTCTACCCAAACCTGGTTCGCGTCGCGAAGCGTTTTCTCGGCACGTCGGGGGTCAAGGTTGCCTCGGTCGCCACCGCGTTTCCGACTGGCCTGATGCCGCTCGATTTGAAACTCGAGGAAGTCCGGCGCGCTTCTGGCGACGGCGCGGATGAGATCGACATGGTGATCGATCGCGGCGTCTTTTTGGCCGGCGATTA
The DNA here is from genome assembly GCA_030855965.1 of Verrucomicrobiota bacterium. Lineage (GTDB taxonomy): Bacteria > Verrucomicrobiota > Verrucomicrobiia > Chthoniobacterales > UBA10450 > Palsa-1392. The sequence goes on from JALYQE010000093.1 coordinate 15,912, forward strand.
CAACCGCGTCTTCGACGAGATCGCCGCGGTCAAGGAAGCCTGCGGGAGCGCGCACCTGAAGGTCATTCTCGAAACTGGCGAACTCCAGACTTACGATAACGTCCGGCTTGCGAGCGAGATCGGGATGCGCGCCGGCGGCGATTTCATCAAGACCTCCACCGGCAAAATTTCGCCCGCCGCCACCATCCCGGTCACACTCGTCATGCTGGAGGCGATTCGCGATTACTTCTACGAAACCGGCGTCCGCATCGGGATGAAACCGGCCGGCGGCATTCGCAACTCCAAGCAGGCGCTGGCTTATCTCGTCATGGTGAAGGAAACGCTGGGCGACGACTGGCTCACGCCGGACCTCTTCCGTTTCGGCGCGAGCACGCTGGTCAACGACGTCCTCATGCAGATCGTCAAAACGGTCGACGGCAACTACCAGAGCGCGGATTATTTCGCGCTGCCCTAACGAGCGCTCAGTCGAGTTCGAGGGTGAAATGGTGCGAAGTGATGATCATCCGTTTCGCCAGGTAAAACCGGTGCGCCGCGAAACGCTGCACCCCGGAGTCGAGCTGGAAATTGACGCAACCGGCCGCGCGCGCCTCCGCCACCAGCCAGTCGAAGAGCGCGTCGCCATAGCCTAACGACCGGGCCGATTCGTCCGTCACCAGGTCGTCGACATAACAATAGCGCCCGGCGAAAAGCGATTCCGCCATCCGGTAGCCCGCGACGGCTCGGACTTCCGATTTGTCTTCCAGGTAAGCGATCCTGAACCCGTCCGCGCGCTGGCGTTCTACCTGTGCGACGAAGATTTTTTCGTCCTTAAAATGGGTCCGCAGTTGCCGCATGACCGGAAAACAACGCGCCACGCTTTCCGGAGTGAGCGCTTCTTCGATGCGAAAGTTCATGTTGGCTGGCCTGGGCCGGGAGATTTGCCACCCCGCCGCTTTTGCCCCAACTCCTCGAGCACTTCAATCTGGATCTGCTGGATCTCGAAAAGCCGGTTGTACTGCTTGCGCAGGAGGTGATCGATTTTTTCGTGCAGGTGCCGGATGTCCAGCTCGGCTTTCAGGTTCAATTTGTAATCGTTCTCCGCCCGGGCGCGGTCGCGCGCTTCCGCCCGGTTTTGGCTCATCATGATGACCGGCGCCTGCAACGCTCTGTGACAGATCTGGCACTGCGGCTTGGAATTCTCCGCCACGCTGGGAATGAACGCGGGCCCCGGCGTTTGTCGACTTCCGTCTTGAAGCGGGGCAGGGCGGGGCGATTCTAGGCTGAGCCATGCAGCATTCCGCCGCGGAAACCTCAGCCTAACGATGCGCGTTCTCTCGATCGATGCTTCCCTGCGCAACACCGGCGTGGCCGTGATCGATGCCAACGGCGGCGGGAAATTCCAGGCCCTCTATTTCGGCATCATTCACAATTCCGCCACGCTCCCGATGTCTTCCTGCCTGGTCGCAATCCGCGACCGGCTGGCGGAGCTGATCCAGGCCCACGAGCCGGATTGCTGCGCCCTTGAGGCGGTCATCTACGTGCAGAGCCACAAGACCGCGATCACGCTCGGCGCCGCGCGCGGCGCCGCCATTCTGGCCGCGGCCGAGCGCGGCCTGGCGGTTTTCGAGTACGCGCCGAAACGGATCAAGCAGGCGACGGTCGGCAATGGCTCGGCCGATAAATCGCAGGTCGCCTTCATGGTCCGCGCGCTCCTCAGCCTGACGGAAACGCCCGGCCCGGATGCGGCCGACGCGCTCGCCATCGGCCTGACCCATCTCCGCGCGCAGGAAGCGGTTCGTCTCGGGCTCCCGGCCGGAGCGCAGATATGAGCGGGAAATTGGAGACGCGCTGGCTCGGCCGGATCGGTTTTGCCGAGGCGCTCGCGCGCCAGGAGGAACTCGTTAGGCAAAAACGCCACGACCCCGCCCTGGCCGACGAACTTTGGCTGCTTGAGCACGAACCGGTTTACACCATCGGGCGGACGCCCGATCAATCGAGCCTGCGCGGTTCGGCGCACCTGCCGCATCCGCTGGTTGCGATCAATCGCGGCGGGCAGGCGACCTATCACGGGCCGGGGCAACTAGTCGGATACTTCCTGCTCGACCTGCGGCGTTATGGGCGGGATCTGCATCGATATTTGCGCTGGATCGAGGCGTTGCTGATCGAGCTGCTCGCGCACTCTGAAATCGAGGCGTCGACCCGCGATGGGCTGACCGGAGTCTGGGTGGAGAATCGCAAAATCGCCTCGATCGGCGTGGGAGTGCGGCACTGGATCACGATGCACGGGTTCGCGCTCAACGTGAGTGGCGATCTTGCGCCCTTCGAGGCCATCACTCCCTGTGGCATCGCGAACGTCACCATGACTTCGATGGAAAGGGAAACCGGAGTCGTTTTCCCTCTGGAAAGCGTTGCGGTTCAAATAGCGCGGCTAGCGGGTAAAAGCATCGCGCAACTTCCGGGGAGCGCACGCGCCTCGCGTGCCGGTTTCGGCGCCTCGCCGAAACCCTCCCTGGCAACCCTGCGCCACAACCCCGAGTTTTAGATTTTCACACCGCCACCAAGTTTCGTTCCGGCGAGGCGCCGGAACGGGCACGCGAGGGCGCGTGCGCTCCCCGGAATGACCAAACTGCTCGACACGAACCCGACTTGTCTTTTAGGTGAAGCATGTCCATCCCACTTGAAGACAATTTCACTGATATCATCGGCAAGGCCCAGCGCGGCCT
>JALYQE010000094.1 GCA_030855965.1 Verrucomicrobiota bacterium
GTCCAAAACTTTCCCTGCGGTGAGCCCTTTGCCGAAAGGCGCGCCCCGCTTTATCCTCGCCGCATGAGTGCCCTGCAATCCGCCGTCGAACGGCGCGGACAACAAATTTTCGACCTGGTCGATCAACACCCCGAATCGATTTTCAGCAAAGCCGGTTTCTATCAAAAAATGATGGCATTCTCGATGAAGGACGAGGCCTTCAAGGTGCAGATGTTTCGCTTCGTCGACGTCCTCGCTTCGCTCCGCCGCTCGAGCGACATCGTGGTCCATCTCCGCGAGTATTTTCACGGGATGGACAGCTTCATCCCGATGATGCAGACGGCACTGAAAGCGGCCGGCATTTTTCCCTGGCTGACCGCTTTTATCCTGCGGCGCAACGTCTCCGGCATGGCGCGGCAGTTCATCGCCGGGAGGGACGGCAGCGACGTGATGAAGACGCTGCGGCAGAAGCGCAAACAGGACATCGGGTTCACCGTCGATTTGTTAGGCGAAGCGGTCGTGAGCGAAAAAGAAGCGGACGAGTACGCCGCCCGCGCCATGGAATTGCTCGAGACGCTGTCGCGCGAGACCCGGGGCTGGACCGATCCGTTAGGCAAAAACGCCGAGCTCTTTCCGGTCGTCAATCTCTCGCTCAAGATCTCCGCTTTCTATTCGCAGATGGACCCGGCCGCGCCGGAAGAAGCGATCGCGCATCTCGCGCCCAAGCTCCGTCCCATCCTGCGCCGCGCGAAGGAAGTGGGCGCCTTCGTCAATTTCGACATGGAGAGCTACGCCCAGAAAAACGCTACGCTCGATCTCTTCAAGTCCCTCTTTACCGAGCCGGAATTCGCCGATTGGCCCGGGGTCGGGATCGTGATCCAGGCCTACCTGCGCGATGCCGAGCGCGACTTGCGCGAGCTGATCGAATGGGGTCGGCGGCGCGGCACCCGTTTCGCGGTGCGGCTGGTGAAGGGCGCTTATTGGGACTACGAGAAAATCATCTCGCAACAGAATGGCTGGGTCTGCCCGGTCTTCCTGCAAAAGCCGGAAAGCGACGTCAGCTTTGAAGTCTGCACCCGCATCCTGCTCGAGAACGAGTCGATCGTGACCGCGGCTTTCGGTTCGCACAACGTGCGCAGCATTGCCCATGCGATGTCCTGCGCGGAAGAGCTCGGGATCGACAAGAGCCGGTTTGAATTCCAGCTCCTCTACGGGATGGCGGGCCCGATCAAGCGCGCGCTGGTCGAGATGGGTTACCGGGTGCGCGAATATTCGCCCGTCGGCGAGCTTCTCCCGGGCATGTCTTATCTCGTTAGGCGCCTGCTCGAGAATACTTCCAACGAAGGATTTCTGCGGGCCAAGTTTTCCGACAATCAGTCGGCCGCGCAGCTCCTGCGCGACCCGAACGATCTCATCACGCGCGCGGAACCGGCCGCGCTCGCGGCGCCATCGGGCCCCTACCATTCGGCCAGCGGTTTCACTGTCGACACCTACGAGAACGCGCCGATGGTCAACTTCGTCCATCGCCAGACCCAGGAGCAGATGAAGAGCGCGCTCCGGGAAGTGCGGACACGTTTCGGGAGAAAATACCCGATCACGATCAACGGCGAAAAAGTCACGACCGGAAAATGGATGCCCTCGGTGAACCCCAGCCAGCCTAACGAAATCGTAGGCAGCGTGGCGGAAGCCGGCATCCCGGAAGCGGAGCGCGCGCTTGGCGCGGCCCGAAGCGCGTTCGATAAATGGGCGCGCACCTCGGTCGAGCATCGCGCGCAACTCCTCGAGCGGGTGGCGGCGATTATGGAACGGCGCCGCTTTGAACTTTGCGCGGTGGAAGTGTACGAGGTCGGCAAAGCCTGGGACGAAGCCGATGGCGACATTCGCGAGGCGATGGATTTCCTTCTTTTCTACGCCCAGCAGATGCGCATTCTCGGCCGGCCGCGCATTACCCAGCACGTCGCGGGCGAGGAAAATTACCAGCACTATTGGGGACGCGGCGTCGCGCTCGTGATCGCGCCCTGGAATTTCCCGATCGCGATCCTGTGCGGGATGGTCTCGGCCGCGCTCGTCACCGGCAACACCGTCCTCATGAAGCCGGCCGAGCAATCCGCCGTCTGCGGCGCGCTCCTCATGGAGATGTTTGAAGAAGCGGGCGTGCCGCGCGGCGTGCTCAATCTCCTCAACGGCGACGGAGCCGTCATCGGCGAGCATCTCGTCAATCACAAGGATGTCGACCTCATCGCCTTCACCGGCTCGCGCGAAGTCGGGCTGCACATCTGGGAAGCGGCCGGCAAAACGCGCCCGGGCCAGCGCGAACTCAAACGCGTCATCTGCGAGATGGGCGGGAAGAACGCGGTCATCGTCGATTCCGACGCCGACCTCGACGAGACCATCGTCGACTCGATTTATTCCGCCTTCGGTTACCAGGGGCAGAAATGTTCCGCGCTCTCCCGGCTCATCGTGATGGAGGAAAATTACGACCGGGTGATGGGGCGGCTCCTCGCCGCCACCGCCAGCCTGCGCGTCGGGAATCCGGAAGAGCCCGGCATCACGGTCGGTCCCGTGATCGACGAGACCGCCTACCAGCGGATCCTGGAAACGATCGAAGCCGGCAAAAAAGAAGCGACCCTCGCCTACCAGGCGAAGAATCTGCCTAACGACGGCTATTTCGTCCCGCCGACCATCTTCACCGATGTAAAACCCGACCACCGCCTGGCCCGCGAAGAAATCTTCGGCCCGGTCCTGAGCGTGATCAAAGTGCGTGACCTCGACCAGGCGCTCGAGGTCGCGAACGGCACCGACTACGCCCTCACGGCCGGCTTCTTCTCCCGCAGCCCGGCCAACATCGAGCGGATCAAGGCCGAGCTCGTCGCGGGCAACGTCTACGTCAACCGCTCCTGCACCGGCGCGGTCGTGGGGCGGCATCCGTTTGGCGGATTCAAGATGAGCGGCGGCGGGACCAAGGCCGGCGGCGGCGACTACCTGCTCCAATTCCTCATCCCGCGGATCGTGACCGAGAACATCATGCGCCACGGCTTCGCGCCGGAGGAGACGCCGCGTTACCGCGACGAATTCCTCGTTAGGCGCCCCGGCACCACCGTGGTCAAGGACAAGGCCGCGGCGTTCGGCTAGTAGGTCGTCACAAACTGGTCGCCAACTTCGGCTTGAATCCGAGTCTCTGCCAGAGCGGGAACTACGAAGGAGGAACCGCTTTGAAGCGTCATGGTCGCGGCCCCTTGTGCGCGCTCCTCATCCAATCGCCCAACCCCGAAAGCTTGCGGGCCTATCCCGCTGCAATAATGGGGCCTGAGCGTGGCCGCCCGGCGGGGGCGCAATCCGCCTCAGGCGGACCACCATCGCGGCGGCGAGAAAATTCTGCGGCGCCATGTGGCACGTCCGGCGCGGTCATGTCATCGACACCCTCGAACGGCTCGACTCCCTCGAGACCAAGCTCGGCAAACTTGCCGTTGCCCTCTGGCATGTTCTTAGTGGCCACCCCATCGCAGCGTTGGAGCCGCTCCACCGTCTCCAGACTAAGTTGGGTAAGCTCGCCACGGAGTTAGGTGTCCCGCCATCAAAGCCATCGGCTTCCAGAGCAAAACCGCCTTCCTCGAAGAAAAACTCCATCTCCTAAAAAGCTATCCTTGAAGGACAGGTCGGTTCGAGGGGAACAGATCATCTTATGCAACCCTTAATAGCAAACTTGACTTAACCACATGTCTGCATCGCATTATTTAGATGTCTGTTCTAGCGTCCCGACCATGCCTGAAGGTTAAACTGCTCCAGCTTCGCATCAGAGCAAATGCGCTGAATGCCAATAAATAATCCCGAACATAACGAGCCGCCTGTTCTGCGGCTCCATAATCGGATCGGTAGCCGAGCCATATGTCCCCGATGGAAACAAAGCGCCACTCCAAGCGAAAACCCCGAAGATCGTGATCGCAAGACCCAGCAGGCACCCAAGAACGCAAAGAGTGAGGCTTAGAATACGCCGAGTCCCTACGGTGCTCATGCATCTAACGAATAAAGCTCAGCGACCCGGCCCGCGGGACGCATGGATTGCAACCGCGATGCGATGGCCGGGTTGGCTGCAGCCCGGTTAGATGGCTCACGTGGCTTGCACGAGAAAGCCGAAATGACTCTGGCGACGAGAAGTTGCGGCGCTGGCGCCCAAACGAAGAAGCTCAGTGCTCGCATGTCCTATCAGGGTAATTCCAACGGCCACCGCCGTCCAAGCAGGAATCAATCGCGAGGAAATCGCGGCTATAACCGTGGGTCACGAAGAGCGCGCCGAAATATGCGGTCGGAATGAGGGCAATCGCCCCTCCAATCAAGGCTGCAATCGTGAGCGAGCGCTTCACCATCTAACGTCGTTGGCTCTAGCGCTCTGGTTAGACGTTGCGGGTTTGGTCATTGGGCTGCGTGCCAAAACGGATTAGAAGACGCTCGCAACCGGCCACCGCATCAACGCGATACAAGGCGCGGATTCACAAACTAAGTGCAACACGGACGACGTGTGGAGGAAAGGGAAAAAGAAAGGTTTGGAAGGGGGAGAAGGGTGGCCGGAAGGTGGGGATGAAGTATCGGCAACTCAATGGGGAAGAACG
>JALYQE010000115.1 GCA_030855965.1 Verrucomicrobiota bacterium
TCGGATTGGTTGAAGTCTACAACCTCGAGCTTTAGCCGAAGTTCGCCGTAAGGAAATCGTAGGTGAGTTTGGGTTTTCAATTCGAAACAATCTCGAAGCCCGAATCTTGAGACTTGCAGCGGGCAACCTAGGAGAATCCAACGCCGAACTTCGGTCAGTTTGCGATTCGAATTTCATTCGAGCTTCGCTGTTCTGGATTTCGAATTTTCAATTGGCTGCCTCGCAAGGACTCGAACCTTGACAAAGAGATCCAGAATCTCTCGTGCTACCATTACACCACGAGGCATGATCGCGGGACGAGACCTAAGCCTTGGTCGCCCTCCGGCGCAAGTGGCGAGGTGCGACGCCCAAGCCTAACGAGCCACGCGCACGGTCCGGTTCAGCACCGGGCCGGCGGCCCATTCCGCGATCGCCCGGGTGAGGAGATCGAGCCGGCGGGAGCGGCCGGCCAGGTCCGATTTTAGTTCTCGTTCCACGCGCGTCCGGAGGCCGGGAGTCGGCCCGAGCCGCGCAAAATCCCAAGCGTCTTCGCCTTCCGCCTCGAGCAGACTCTTCTCCAGCCTCTGCAAAGCACGCTCCAATTCCGTCCGCACGGCCTGCATCTGGGAAAGTGACTGCCCGGCAGTGCGCCGGGTTTCGATGTCGCTCAGGGCGAGTAAAATTTCCATCCGGGCGACGTCGCTTGCCGCATACGCTTCCTGCACTTCATGCCAAAGCGCGGAGACGGCCGCGCTGCCGTCGGCGCGCAGGTCGGGATGCAGTCGCCTAACGAGCCGGCGGTAGAGCTCCTTTACCCGTGCATCCGTTTCCTCCGGAAACTCCGGCCCGGGCGCGGGTTCGGCCGGTCGGTTGGGCCGTTCCGGGGCGCGCGGGCGGCCCAGATTTGGCGGAGGCGGCTCCTCCGCCGGGGGACGAAACATGTGCGACTTGAAGGCTTCGAAGGAGGCGGAATACGCCTCGTCATCCATTTTGTCGGGATTTGTCCCTAACGAGCGCTTCACCCATTCCTGGAAGAGCGCTTCTTTTTCGAAATCGCTCAGCTTGCGCGCGGCTCCGCGATTTTCGCCCTCGCTCTGTTCTTCAACCGGGTCCGCGCTCGGGTTGGCCCGGCGAAACATGACCCGCTGGTAGGCGCGGTGCGCATCCTGGAAGCCGCGCCGCATTTCCATTTCCACTTCGTGGATGAGCGCCTGGGAATCGCGAATCTGGATCTCGACCTCGCGCGACCTGCTCAGGAGCGCGCCAAACTCACGCGCCCTCCAGCGCGTGAAGGCTGGCTTGTCCTTGCGTTCGAAGTGATGCCAGCCGGCGCGCGCCTCTTCCAGACGAAGCATCGCCTCCGAGCATTCTCCCGCGACCCGGTCGCGCAGGGGCGCCTGGTCGACGTAGACAAGATGGAGCGGCGGGAATTCGTTGGATTCCGTGCTCCCCTTTCGTCCCGTAGACCGGCGCGACATCCGGCGAATTTACGCACGGACTGACCGGAGGAAAGCTACCGGCTAAACGGAGGCCAATTGCGGGCTGCGGGCCGTCGCCATCGCCGCGGCGGCCTCGGCCCGCTCGCGGTCCCGGGTCGCCATCAGCTTGCGCAAGGCCAGCCGGGCGGGATTTTTCCGCGCCTCTTCGCCGTAGATTCTGCCCGCAAGCAGATCGAGCGAATCGACTTTGTCGCGCCAGGTCACGATTCGCTGGAAAGCGAGCGGGTACTCCCAGAGCACGCCGATGACATCCTCGACGACGTCGTTGCCCTCATCGCAGAGCGCCTCGAAATCCGCGAACGGGTTGCCGTTGGTTTTGATTTTGCCCGAAAGGTAGTCGGCGATCGCGTCCGCGGCGAACTGCCCTTCTTGAATCCCGAAATAAACGCCATAGGCGAAAATCGGATCGATGAAACGGTGCGCGTCCCCGATGCAAAGGAAACCTTTGCCGGTGTAGTTGTGCACGCGGTAGGAGAAATTTGGGATGGCGTGAATCGGCTCCTGCGGAGTGAGATCGGGCAGACGCTCCGAGAGCACCGGGGTCATGTGCCGGCATTCGTGCAGCATCATTTGCTCCTTCGTCATGCCGGATTTCTTGAAATAGGCGGTCGGGAAAACCACCCCGACGCTGGTCAGTTCATCGTTCACCGGGATGAACCAGGCCCAGTAATGCTTCGCCTGGTAATAAAGCAGGGTGTTCCCCGGTTGCTTAGATAGCTCCGGGCCGTCGTCCCGAACGGTGTTGGCGTACTGGGTAAAGAAGGCAACCTGTTTGTCGGAGGCGCCGGGCGCTTTCACTCCGGTCACGCGATGGTTGGAGAGGAAAGTGGTGCAGCCCGAGGCATCGATCAGGACCTCGGAATATAGTTTTTCGGTTGCGCCCTCGGGCGTGCGGATGGTCAATCCGACGACCGCGTCCTTCTCCTGAATCGGGGCGACCGCGGTCGCTTTGATCCAAATCGCGCCGCGCTCGATCGCCGCGTCGAAGAGGATCTTGTCGAAGGTGCTCCGCATCACATTCCAAGTGTAGTTAGGCACCTGTTGGAACTTTTCATCACGCCGGACGAGGCCGACCCAGAAGTCGTTTTTGCCGTCCGGTCCGTAGAAAACCGCCCCGTGTTTCACCGGATAATTCTGGGCATCGATCGCCGGTCCCAGCCCCAACTCCCGTAGCGCTACCTGGCTCGCCCCGGTCAGAGATTCACCCACGTGATAGCGCGGGTGGTCATCGCGTTCAACAATTACGGGCGTGATGCCCTTCCGGAGCAGATACATCGCCGTGGCTGCCCCCGCCGGGCCGCCTCCGAGAATGATGACAGGATGTTTCTTTGGAGCCATAAAATTAAGGGCCGGGAGGAAGAACCCCCAACTGGAGCCGTTCGCGGCATTCGCGGTAATCGCGGTAATCGCGGTAATTAGAATGCAGATATTTTGTCATTTTCGTCAAGGAGTTTTGCCTCCCAAGGCCCATGAAGCAGCTTTCCCTTTGGGATTGTTCAGCAATATCAGGACCAGAGGCAGGTCTCTTCCGTTTTCGACCCGGAAGGAAGGACTGCCGTCTACGGGCAAATTGCCTCGCTTGCGCTGTTCCGGCCCAAAACCTATCCTCGCCCCATGAGCAAGACTGACTTCGTCTCCACTATCCAAGGCGGCTATTCATTCAAAGGGGACGCCATCTTGCTCGGCGCCGCGATGCGCGACGGGAAGGTTTTCCCCGAGGCACCGGTGCGTTTGCCCTTGCGCACCATGAACCGCCACGGCCTCATCTCGGGCGCCACTGGCACCGGGAAAACCAAGACGCTGCAAATGATCGCCGAGCAGCTCTCGGAAGCCGGCGTTCCGACCCTGCTCATGGACATCAAGGGTGACCTGAGCGGACTCGCCCTGCCCGGCACGGCGTCCGACCGCGTTAGCGAACGTCACGCAGAAATCGGCTCGGAGTGGTCGCCCAGCGCCTACCCGGTGGAATTCCTCACCCTTTCCCATGAACCCGGCGCGCGCCTCCGGGCGACCGTGCTCGAGTTCGGGCCGCTGCTTTTTTCCCGCATGCTTGGACTAAATGAAACCCAATCGAGCCTGGTCGCACTCCTCTACAAATTCTGCGACGACAAACACCTGCCGCTTCTCGACCTGAAGGATTTCAAGAAAGTCCTCGAATACATCACCGGCGAAGCCAAGGCCAACGTGACCGCGGAGTATGGTCTCGTCCCGACCACCTCGACCGCGCTCATCCTGCGCAAACTGATCGAGCTCGAGCAACAGGGCGCGGAGGATTTTTTCGGCGAGCCTTCCTTCGACATGGCCGATCTCATGCGCGTGACCGACGGCTTCGGCGGGATCTCGATTCTGCGCCTGACCGACATGCAGAATCGTCCGAAGCTTTTTTCATCCTTCATGCTTCAGACGCTGGCCGAGCTTTATGCCACGCTGCCGGAAGTCGGCGATCTCGAGAAACCGAAGCTGGTCCTTTTCATCGACGAAGCGCACCTCATCTTCGACGACGCCGAGAAATCGCTCCTCAACGAGATCGAGACCGTCATCAAGCTCATCCGTTCCAAGGGCATCGGCATTTTCTTCTGCACCCAGCTGCCGACCGACATCCCCGATGATGTCCTCGGGCAACTCGGGATGAAAGTGCAGCACGCTCTTCGCGCTTTTACCGCCCGCGACCGAACCGCGATCAAGGCCGTCTCGCGCAATTATCCCGAGACCGAATTTTACAACACTGAGCAGCTCCTGACCGATCTCGGAATCGGTGAAGCGCTCGTCACCGTCCTCGACGAACGCGGCATCCCGACCCCGCTGGCCGCGACGAAGTTGTGCGCGCCCCGGTCCCGGATGGGCCCGCTCGAGCCCGATGAGCTGCAGGAAATTGTGAACCGCTCCGAGCTCGCGCAGAAATACAACACCACCCTTGATCCCGAGAGCGCCTACGAAATTCTCGGCGGAAAAATTGCCGCTGCCTCTTCGCCGGAACAGGCGCGGAAAGTTGGCGGCGCGGCGCGCAGGACCTTTGCTCCCGGTGCCGGCGCTCCTCGCAGCGTGGAATTGAATACTGCCCTCGGCACCCCCGGGGCGCCCGCGGCTCCCGCCACTGGAGTGCCATACGCGCGACCAGCCGCGCCGGCCGCACCGGAGAAAAACGTCATCGGCGATATCCTGGGCAGCTCTGTTGCGCGCAGCGTCATCCGGAGCGTGGCGGTCAACATCACCGGCACGCTGACCCGCTCTCTCCTCGGCGCGATGGGCGTGCGCGGGCGTCGTCGTTAGGCGAATTTATTGCAGGGCGTGCGCCTGAAGTTCCTCGAGCGAGACGAACTCCAGCGCTGAAGAATGCGTCGCCTCGAGATCGACCGGCGGCGCCACCCCGCGCTCGAGCGCCTGTTTCCAGCGCGTCACACAGATGCACCAGCGATCGCCGGGTTCCAGACCGGCGAAGCCCCATTCCGGGTGCGGCGTCACGAGGTCGTTGCCCATGAGGACGGAGTAATCGAGAAAGTCGCGCGTCATCTCCGCGCAGACGGTGTGTAGGCCGGTGTCCTCTGGCCCGGTCCGGCAATAACCATCGCGATAAAAACCCGTCGCGGGATCGGAGCAGCAGGCGCGCAATTCAGTGCCCAGGACATTGGTCGGCATGCAGGACGCTACTCGCGGCCGGCAAATTTTCATGCGAAGTCGATCGCGCGCACGCGCCTTACCTCCCGACACCAGTTTAGTCCGCGAACAGGCTGGTTAACTTCATCTCTACCGCATCGACCAGCCCCTGGTCGGTCAATTTCAGCGCCGGAATTGGCGAAAGGCTGAGAAACGAGAGCGACATAAAGGGCGCTGGCAGATCACAGCCTAACGAATGGGCAGCCGCGTTTAGCGCCGCGATTTTTTCGATCACGCTTGCAAGCGGTTGATCCGAAACCAGCCCGGCGATCGGCAGTGGCAGCTCCGCCACGATCTTCCCATCCGCGACCGCGAGCTGTCCGCCGCGCATCTCTTCCAGCGCGCGAACCGCAGCTTCGATGTCCGCGTCGTTGGTGCCGACCACGACCAGATTGTGCGCGTCGTGCGCCACGGTGGATGCGAGCGCGCCGCGTTGCAGGCCAAACCCCCTAACAAACCCGACGCCGACGTTGCCGGTGGCTTGATGTCGCTCCAGCACGACCAGCTTCAGGATGTCGCGCGCTGGATCGGAGACCACTTCGCCGTCGTTCACCTTCGGTTTCTCCAGCGCCTCCCGGGTGATGATTTGGTTCGGCACGATCTCGATCACCTTGATCTTGCGCGTGCCTTCCGCCATCACTTTGAAATCGTCCGGCGCCTGATAGCGCAGGTTCATCGTGCTCCGGGGCTGGGGCGTGTGCGCCGGTTTTTCGCCGAGGTAACGCCCTTCTTTCGCGACCAGTTTTCCTTTTTTGTAAACCTGCCGCACGACGAACTTCTCCAGGTCGTCCAGGACAAGAAAATCAGCCCAGTAGCGCG
>JALYQE010000119.1 GCA_030855965.1 Verrucomicrobiota bacterium
GTGTCGCTCAATTGCGCGATGCCCTTTTCCTCCACGATGGCGCCGGCGCTTTTTCCGCTGCCAAACATCTCGGCGAAAACTTCCTTCCCCTGCCGGCTGCTGATTTTTCCCTCGTCGATCAGGTTGACCAGCTCGTCGAGCGCGTCCGGCGCCAGCGGCGACTGCGCGATCGTCAGTCCGGCGTTCGTTAGGGCGCTGAGCAGGTCGTTCAGGACCCAGTTGGCCACACTCTTGGCTTTGCGCGCGCCGCGGGCGGCCTTTTCGAAATAACCGGCCAGCGCGAGATCGCTCGCCAACACCGCCGCGTCGGCAGGGCTAACCTCGTACTGAGCAATGAAGCGGGCGCGTCTGGCCCCGGGCAGTTCCGGTACCCGGCCGCGCACCGCCGCGAGCAAACTTTCGCTCCGCACCGGGAGAAGATCCGGATCGGGAAAGTAGCGATAATCATGCGCCATCTCCTTCGTCCGCATGATAAACGTCTGGCCGGCGTCGTCGTCCCAGCGGCGCGTTTCCTGGGCCAGCACTTCGCCCCGGTCGAGCGCCGCGCTTTGGCGCTCCACTTCGTAAGCCAGCGCCCGGCGCACGCCGCTGATCGAGTTCATGTTCTTGATCTCGACCTTGGCCCCGAGTTCCCGCTGCGACTCCGGCCGGAGCGAGATGTTGCAGTCGCAACGCAACTGCCCTTTCTCCATGTCCGCGTCGCTCACCTGGCCGTAGGTCAGGATCTGTTTGAGTGCGCTCAGAAAAGCGAAGGCCTCTTCCGGCGAATTGATTTCCGGCTCGGTCACGATCTCCATCAGGGGCGTCCCGGCGCGATTGAAATCGATCCCGGTGCTGGTCTCGAAGTGGAAGCTCTTCGCGACGTCTTCCTCGAGATGAATCCGGACCAGCGGCACTTCTTTTTCGGGACCCGCCAGCCCCTTTTGCGCGTCCTTCGGATAGGCGGAATGATGGAGCGGGACGCTCCCGTGCGCGCAAAGCGGGGTGGCGAATTGCGAGATCTGGTAATTCTTCGGCATATCCGGGTAGAAATAATTTTTTCGGTCGAACTGAGAGACCGGTGCGATCTCGCAGCCGAGCATGAGCCCGGTCAGGGTCGTTAGGCGAAGCGCTTCCTCGTTCATGACCGGCAGCGCGCCCGGCAGGCCGAGGCAGGTCGGGCAGGTGAGTGAGTTCGGTTCCGCGCCAAACTCGACCGCGCACCCGCAAAACATCTTCGAGTGCGTCTTGAGCTGCACATGCACCTCGAGGCCGATGGTGATGAAGTAGCTCATGCCGGCAAAGGATCCTCCCTGACGGCGCAGATCATTTTGGAGGGCAAGCGCTCCGCTTGCCGATCATTGGGAGGCAGGCGGAGCGCCCGCCCTACAATTTCTTCAACCGCGCTCATTTTTTCAGCGCGTAATCGAGCGCTTCCTGAAATTTGAACTTTTTCACTTGGCTGGCCAGCTCCGGGTCGTTCATTGCCTCGATCAGCTTCGGATTTTGCAGGAGTTCGAGATAGCGCTGCTGCTGGATCAACTCGAAGATCTCGGGATCGTCCCGCAGAGCGATGATCCGCGGATTCTCGGTCAACTCGCGCGCGCCCGGATAACTGAGGAAGCGCTCTGCGCTCCGCGGATTGGAGGCCAGCGTCCCCACTTTGCCGAGGGTGTGATAAGCCTGGGCCGGGACGACATCGACCGCCTTGACCGTTTCCCCGAGCGGACCGAGCTCAATCGAATTCTTCAACTTGGCGAGCGATTGAATCACCGTCGCCGATTCGTTAGGGGGAGTGCGCGGCGGGGCCGCCGGCGGCCCCGGAGATCGTGCCTCCACCGGTTCGGGCGCGCGCATTTCGGCGCTGGCGATCGCGCCGGTCGAACGAATCGCCACCACCACCAGCCAGACGCTGAA
Organism: Verrucomicrobiota bacterium; assembly: GCA_030855965.1. Classification (GTDB taxonomy): domain Bacteria; phylum Verrucomicrobiota; class Verrucomicrobiia; order Chthoniobacterales; family UBA10450; genus Palsa-1392. The sequence continues at coordinate 1,897 of JALYQE010000119.1, forward strand.
GAGCCCGAAGAAAATCCCGAGGACCGCGCCGCAAATCCCGTAGATCAGGCGAACGACCCCAGCGTTTTGTTCCCCGGTGCGCTTGAAAAGGATCGCGCCCAGGGTGCTGATCGCGACATAGACGATCAAGGCGAGGATCGCGCCGGCCCCGATCGAAATCAGAAAATCGGGCAGGCGCAGAAACGGGCGCAGGAGCGGGAGGAGAAAGCGGCCGCCAAAAAAACCGGCGCCATAAGCGGCGGCGAGGGCCAGCAGCCGAACGAGTTGCCTAACGAGCCCGAGACGCCAGCCACGAACGATTTCAAACGCGATCAGGATGAGCGCGAAGGAAACAAAGATCGTCTGCCAGAGGGCGGAACCTGTAGTCATGAGATGCTGCGCTGCCTCAGAACGTGATCGCAGAGCACGAGCGCGGCCATCGCCTCGACCATCGGCACTGCCCGCGGCAGCACGCACGGGTCGTGACGGCCGCGCGCCGCCAGAGTGGTGTCTTCCCCCGCGGAGGTAACGGTTCTTTGTTCACGCGGGATCGTTGCGGTCGGTTTGAAGGCGACCCGGAAGACAATGTTTTCGCCATTGCTGATCCCGCCCTGGACGCCGCCGGAGCGATTCGTCGCGGTCCGGACCTTGCCCTCGCGCATCTCGAAGGGATCATTGTGTTCGGAACCGCGCAGACGGGCCGCGGCAAAACCGGAGCCGATCTCGAAACCCTTCGTGGCCGGCAGGCTGAGCATCGCCTTGGCGAGGTCGGCCTCGAGCTTGTCGAAGACCGGTTCGCCCAGGCCGGGTGGAACGCCGCGCGTCACGCACTCGATGATCCCGCCTAACGAATCGCCATCAGTCCGGGCCTGTTCGATCGCCTGGATCATCCGCGCGGCCGCGACTTTGTCCGGACAGCGCACCATGTTTGCTTCCACGTCTGCAAGCGTCACGGTGGTTGGATCGACCGCGGCGAATAGATCATAGACGTGAGTCACGTATGCGATGAACTCCAGCGCAGGATGAAAATGCGCCAGGACCTGGCGGGCGACGGCGCCGGCGGCGACCCGACCGACCGTTTCGCGGGCGGAGGCACGGCCTCCGCCCTGCCAGT
>JALYQE010000141.1 GCA_030855965.1 Verrucomicrobiota bacterium
TTGGCCTGCGCCGCCAGCTTCTTCGCGTTCGACTTCGCCGCCAGCCCGACGATTTCCATCCGCTCCGGGATATCGCGCGCCACCTTCAGGGCGCTCTCCCCGATCGAGCCGGTCGCGCCGAGCACGACTACGCGTTTGCGTTTCATAAAAGGACAGAATTTACAGGATTGAACGGATTCCAGAATCTCCCAACCCCGAAAATCCTGTTAATCCTGTCTCTCTTTGCTACGGAACGCGAATCACCAGCCGCAGATAGAAGAACAAAAGCGGCGCGGTAAAAAGCAGACTGTCGACGAGATCGAGCGCGCCCCCGATCCCCGGCAGCATGTTGCCGGAATCCTTCACTCCGGTGCTGCGCTTGATGATCGACTCCGCCAGGTCGCCGATGACCGCGGCAAACCCGAGGAGCAATCCGAGCACGACCGAGTGCGTCCAGTTCAAGACCGAAAGATGCCCCGGCATGAGAGCAAACAACCCCATGCTCGCGAGGAGCGAAAAGGCGAGCGCGCCGAAAAATCCTTCCCACGTCTTCTTTGGGCTGATGTGCGGCACCATCTTGTGTTTGCCGATCACGCTGCCGGTGAGATACGCCCCCATGTCGCTGAATTTCGTGATCGCAATGCAGTAGAACACGTAGAACTGACCCGTCACCTCCCCGTTAGGCGTGCGCGGTGTCACATAAACGATCTTGGTGATGAAATTGAAAAGCCAGAGCACGTAAAGCAGCCCGAAGAGGGTGTAAGCCATCGTCCGGAGCGGCTCGTCGTCGCGCAGGCTGTCAAACATTTGCCGGGTAAAAACGGTCAGCAAAAAGAAGAGCAGCACCGCCACTTCGAAGTCGTAGGAGCGGGCCGGGCCGTAATGGGAGAAGTAGTAGAAGCTGCCGACGAGCATGGCCGCGCCGGAAATCATCGCCGTGACCTTAAAATTCGGGAGCCCTTTGTGATCGAGCATCCCGTAAAACTCCCAGAGCGCGATCAAGCCCAACGCCCCGATGATAGCAAAGAAGCCGAGCTCATAGCCGGAAAAAATAATCAGGAGCGCGACCGACCAGAGAACGAGCGTGCTCGCGAACCGAAAGATGAACGTTAGCCGAGCGGTCGTGGGCGAAGCCGAAGGTCGTTCGATGGTCTCGGGCATGCAGCCTGCACCATCCCCGTCGTAGGAAAAATGTCCACACCCGACCCCTCAGGCGGGTTCGGCCTCCTCCCTTTTTCCTTCTGACTTTTCCTCAGCCCGGCATCAGAGCGGAGATTCCTTTCGGCTCTTCCCCGAGCCATTTCGGATTCGTCGCCGTCGAAGCGAAGATCGAGCGCGTCTTGAAAAGCTCGTCCTCGCGATCAAACTCGAAGGCTCATAAGTTCGGCGGCCTTTTCGTTGGTCGGCGATAGACGCTTCCTGCTCAATGGGCAACGGTAAGAGCCTCATGAGCAGCTACACCAGAATTTCGCTCCCCCTCTGCGCCCTCGGCGCGCTGGCCATCTCCACCGTTCTCGCCGCGCCGGCCGTGAAGAACGCCACTCCCACGCAGGTCGCCGCCGAATCGAAACGCGCGAACGAATTCTTCGACCAGAAATTCGACGAATACGTCGCGCGTCATCCGCAGATGGCCTCCCAGCTCGGGCTCAAGCTCGGTTACGACAAATGGGACGATCTCTCCGACGCCGCAGACGTGCAGGATCTCGCGATCTCGCTCGAGAATCTGGCCGAGCTGAAGCGCAAGTTCGACTTCAACACGCTCGACCCGCAGACGCAGCTGAGCTGGCGTCTCTTCGAACAAGACGTGGAACGCAACGCCGCCGGGTTCCGCTACCGGTTCCACAATTATCCGGTCAACCAGATGTATGGCTGGCACACCCAGGTGCCGACCTTCCTCATGAACATCCATCGGGTCGACAACGTGTCCGACGCCGAGGCCTACATCGCGCGGCTCAAGGGCGTGGCCGCGCAGGGCGACCAGGTCATCGCCAATCTCGAGAAGCGCGCCGCGCTCGGGATCGTGGCGCCGAAGTTTGTTTTCCCGCTCGTGCTCGACGCCGGCCGCAAGGTGATCCAGGGCCGCCCCTTTACCGAGAGCGACGCCGACAGCACGATCATGGCCGATGTCACGAAGAAAGTCGGCGCGCTCAAGGAGATCGACGACGCCACCCGCAACCGCCTCCTCGGCGAAGCGAAACAAGCGCTCCTCACCTCCGTCCAGCCCGCCTACCAGAAGCTCATCGCCTATCTCGAAGCGCAGGAAAAAACCGCGACCGACGACGTCGGCGCGTGGCGTTTCCCTAATGGCCGCGCCTTCTACGAATACGCGCTCCAGCGCACCACCACGACCGACATGACGGCGGATGAAATCCACGACCTCGGCCTGAAAGAAGTCGCGCGCATCCACGGCGAGATGCGGCAGATCATGGAGAAAGTGAAATTCAAGGGCGATCTCCAGGCCTTCTTCAAGTTCATGCGGACCGACCCGCAGTTCTACCTGCCCGACACCGACGCAGGCAAAGCCGATTACCTCGCGCGCGCGACCAAGATCATCGACACGATGAAGAGCCGGCTCGACGAAGTCTTCTCGACCAAACCAAAGGCCGACGTGGTCGTGAAAGCAGTTGAGACGTTCCGCGAAAAATCCGCCGGCAAAGCCTTCTACCAGCAGCCCGCGCCCGACGGTTCTCGGCCCGGCATGTT
>JALYQE010000143.1 GCA_030855965.1 Verrucomicrobiota bacterium
GGTCGGAGACGTGGATCATGCCGTCGATGCCGTCTTCCAATTCCACGAACGCGCCGTATGCGGTCATGTTGCGGATCTGGCCCTTCACCCGGCTGCCGATGGTGAATTTCTTCTCGATCTCATCCCACGGATTAACTTCCAGCTGGCGCAGGCCTAACGAAATCTTCTGTTCCTCCTTGTTGACCCCGAGGACGACCGCTTCCACCTCCTGACCTACGGTGAGAATGTCCGACGGACGCATAATGCGCTTCGTCCAGGAAAGCTCGGAGACATGAATGAGGCCTTCGACGCCCTCTTCCAACTCCACAAACGCGCCGTAAGGCACGAGGTTGGTGATCTTGCCCTTGACCTTCTGGCCGGCCGGGAAACGCTCTTCGATCTGGTCCCACGGGTTTTTCTGGGTCTGTTTCAGGCCTAACGACACCCGCTCTTTCTCCTTGTTGATGTCGAGGACGAGGACTTCGAGCTGCTGACCGACCTTGAGCAGTTCGCTCGGGTGCCCGAGGCGGCCCCAGGTCATGTCGGTGATATGGAGGAGGCCGTCCATGCCGCCGAGGTCGATGAAGGCACCGAAATCGGTCAGGTTCTTGACTGCACCGGAGACGGTGTCGCCGACTTTGACGCCTTCGAGGAATTTCTGGCGCTTCTCGCTCCGCTCCTGCTCGATGAGCTCGCGGCGGCTGAGCACGACGTTTTTGCGGTCGTCGTTGATTTTAACGATCTTGAAATCGTAAGTGTTGCCGACGAACTGCTGAAGATCGCGCGGCGGAATGATGTCGATCTGCGAGGCGGGAAGGAAAGCTTCGACGCCGATGTTGACCATGAGGCCGCCTTTGACGACAGACTTCACTTTGCCCTTGATTAGGCCGTCGCCGGCGAAAACCTGGGCGATCTTGTTCCAGTTCTGGCGGTAGGCGGCTTTCTCCTTCGAGAGCACGACCATGCCTTCATCGTTTTCGAGACGCTCGAGCAGCACTTCGACTTCGTCTCCCACCTCGAGCGACTCGATGTCGTCGAACTCTGCCGTCGGGATCACTCCTTCCGACTTGTAACCAATATCCACGAGAACTTCCCGTGGCCGAATCTCCAGAATACGTCCCTTGACGATGCTGCCTTCTTTGAAATCCTTCATGGACTTCGCCATCAAATCCTGCATTTGCAACATAACGGTGTGACTCTCTCCTGGTGAGGCGGGGCTCGGTGGTTAAAAACAGCAGCGACAATCGCCAGCTGTTCCCGCGGAAAGGGGAGGGAAAGTAGCCACGTTCTCGGGCGGGGTCAACTGGGCACCCAGAATGGGTTTGCTCCCCGCATCTGCCGCCTATACTTTTGCGTAACTATGAGTTGGAGCACCAGCGAAGCCTCCTGCGATGACCAAACGGAAGACGGCGAGGTTTTGCAGGGTGTGATCAGTCAATTCATCTGCGTGTATAACGCGGCGACGGCCAGGGGGCTAAAGCCGGACGCGAGCTGGTTGCGGCAAAATCCTGAATTTCGATAGCTCGTTTTCGAGCGGCATTGGCATGTTAAAACAATTCCTCGGCACTCTTCTCGCCGCCGCGCTTCTTGCCGCGCCGCTCATGGGCGCTCCCTCGCCGGCCGAACAACAAGTCACCGAAGCGATTAAGGCGCCGGGTGCAACGGTTGTTCACCTCTGGGCGCCTTGGTGTGGCAATTGCAAGGCCGAACTCAAGAGCGGCGGCTGGACAAAAATGGTGAAGGACAACCCGGAAGTGAAGTTTTACTTCGTTTCCGTCTGGAATAGCGGCGGGGACGGCCGCGAACTGCTGGCGAGCTACGAACTCTCGCAGCAACCGAACGTCACCATCGTGGCCGACCCTGGTCCGCGTGGAGCGGGCCGCATTACGCAATTTGCCGGGCTGCCGCTGAGCTGGATCCCGTCGACCTGGATTTACAAGGGCGGCGATCTCCGCTACGCCTTGAATTACGGCGAAGTCCGTTTTCCTATGCTGCAGCAGTTGATTTCCGACAGCAATTCCGCCTGGGATCACTAGCGCCGCCGCTGCGCGAAATTGCAGTTGCCAGAGCGGGAGGCGTGTAGCATCTTCCCCACCCGCTGCGCCCCCCCGGCGAATGCAAACTACCTATGTCCAACACGATTGAATTAGTGCCCGAGCTGCTCGAAGCCGGCGTCCATTTTGGCCACCAAACGAAGCGCTGGAATCCGAAAATGAAGCCGTTCATTTTCGAAAAGCGCAACGCCATCTACATCATCAATCTCGATGAGACGGTAAAACAATTGCAGATGGCGACTGATTTTCTCCAGCAAGTCGCGCAGCGCGGCGGCAAGATTCTCTTTGTCGGCTGCAAAAAGCAGGCGCAGGAAGCGGTCAAGGAAGCGGCCCTGGCGTGCGGACAATTTTACGTCAACCAGCGCTGGCTTGGTGGCACCCTGACGAATCTCGCGACCATTCGCAAAAGCATCGGCCGCTTGAAATACATCGAAGAAATCGAAGCCTCGCCCGACTACAAGAAAATGGGCAAACAGGAGCTCGCCGCCCTCGGGCGCGAAGCAGCCAAACTGCGCCGCAACCTCGAAGGCATTCTCGAAATGTCGCAACTCCCCGACGCCCTCATCATCATCGACACGACCCGCGAACAGAATGCGGTCAACGAAGCGCGCCGGCTCGGCGTCCCGATCGTCGGCATCGTCGATACGAACGCCGACCCCGAAGTCATCGATTACCCCATCCCGGGGAACGATGACGCGATTCGCGCCATCCGCGTGATGCTGCAGAAGCTGGTCGACGCCATCGTCTCCGCCAGCGGCGAAGCGCGCCTGCGCGAAGAAGTCGAGATGGCCGGCGTCTCGGCCTAACGATAGGCAGTGG
>JALYQE010000216.1 GCA_030855965.1 Verrucomicrobiota bacterium
GATTCGCGCCAGGTCAGAGTCCAGAACCACGCGCTGTTGGCGGATGGTCAGAATTGGCAAACTCGGTTTGGTTATGGCTTGCTTCGGCATCGAGAGGATTCTATCCCCGTTTTAGTTCGGAGAAGAAATTCATGGCTTTACTCCGAGAACCCCATCTTCTTCACCAGCGCCGCGAAACGCGGATCGTCGCGCAGGCTCTCCAGCATCGGATCGTAGCGTAGTCGATACATCCCGGCATCGTGTTGGTCGTAGGCGTGTTCGAACCATTCGAAGGCGCCATCCTTGTCACCGCGCCAGGCGGAGGCCTGCGCGATCTGGTAGGCGAAGCCGACGGCGTATTTTTCCTTTAGCTCGGCCAGGAACTGCTGCGACTCGCGTTCGTGGCCGAGCGTGTATTCCACCATGGCCAGACCTGCCAGAGAGAACGCTCCCGGCGCGCGGCGAAAATATTCCGCAGCTTGATCGGGCTTACCTTCCTTCAGTGCCACGTAACCAAGGAGGAAAGCCGACCATGGCGCGTCGGGACTAAGTTCGAGCGCTCGCTGCAAAGCTGTCTTCGCTTCGGCGTATTGTCCGGCGAAAGCATGGTGCCACCCGAGGACATTCCAAGCTTCGGGCGAGAGCGGATCAAGTGTCGTCGCCTTCCGATCCATGGCGAAGGCTTCGCTTTGGTGGCCGCTGAAGAACAAGGCCTGCGAGTAGTTGAACGTCTCCACATCGTTCGGATCGAGAGCAGCGGCCTGTTTGAAATCCGCCTGCGCACCTTTCCAATCCCAGCTCAGGCGATGACGGAGAAGTCCCCGCACCCAATAGGCGGTGGCAAGATCGGGCGCGAGCGCAATCGCCTTGTCCGCGTTCGCGAACGCTTTCTTAATCTCGGCCGCGCGTTCCGCTGGCGTCTTGCTGAAGTCAGCGGCGAACCCCTGGGCCTGGGCTAGCCCCGCATAGGCATTGGCATAGTTTGGATCGAGATCGACCGCGCGCTGAAACGCGATCAAGGCGCGTTGAAACGCTTCATAGCCGCCGTGTTTCCGCGCCTCTTTCCCGATCAGGACCTGTTCATACGCTTCAGTGTTGCTCGTGTGCTGAAGGTTCGTTGGTTGTTGAGATGGCAAGAGTTTTACTTTGAGCGCGGCCACAACGTCCCGGGAAATTTCGTCCTGGACTTTGAAGACATCGCTCATCTCGCGGTCATATGCACCGGCGGCGTAAAGCGCTCCGGCGCGCACGACGTTGCGCCGCTTCAGCTCGGCGAAAAAATTTCCCGGAGTCACAAGTTACGGGACCGACTAACCAGTCTGCGCTTTTCGGTAATGGTCGGCCAACGGATAGGTCCGCGCGACCAGACCGAAGGCGAGCGCGGCGACAAAGGCGAAGCCGGCGAAGAAGAACATCTGAAACGCGGTCAGGCCAAAGCCGCTCTTTTCGATGAAATCAATCACGCCCGGATACTGCACGCCGGCGTTGACCACCAGGACCCAAAGGTTCCCGATCGTGACCGACAAACTCCAGAAGGCCATGATGACGCCTTTCATGGCCAGCGGCGCCTGGCTGTAGGCGAACTCGAGGCCGGTGGCGGAGACGAGCACTTCGCCAAAGGTCAGGATGGCGTAGGGGAGAATCTGCCACCAGATCGAGAGAGGCGCGCCGCCATCGAGCACGACCTGCATGAGGCCGACGACAATCCAGGACACTCCGGAGAAGGCGATGCCGGCCGTCATGCGGCGGAGCGCGGTCATCTCGTAACCAAAACGGTTCAGGGCGGGATAAAGGACCAGATTGTTGAACGGAATCAAGATCATGACGAGCGCGGGATTGAAGGCCTGCATCTGCGACGCCTGAAACCAGCCCGGCATCTCCATTTTCTGCCCCTGCAAAATCCAGGTGGAGGCTTTCTGATCGAAGAGCGACCAGAACGGTGTGACCAGGGCGAAAAGCACGAGAACCCGCAGGACGGCGCGCACCCCGGCAATGGCCTCCGCGGGGTGCCGGTCCCGCACCGCTTCGAGCTGAAGCCAGACACCCAGCCCGCCGAAGAAAATGAGGGCGACGAGCGCGAGGCACACGCCGATGACAAACCCGAGCTGCGGAATGAGGGCGAGCGAAGCAAGGACGCCGGCGAGCGCGGCGGCCGCGAGAACCTGCCCGCGCATGCCCGAGGCGATCGCATCGCGGGAGACGCGCAGGAAAGAGTGCGGATTCGGCGGCGCCGGCGGCACCATGACGTATTTCCGGCGACCGATCCAGAGGATGACGGTGGCGATGAACATGAGTGCGCCCGGAATGCCGAAGGCCACGCTCGCGCCGAGATGGCGGAGAAAGATCGGCATGAGGAGCGAGGCGAAGAAGGAGCCGAAATTGATGATCCAGTAGAAGGCGTCGAAGACGACCTTGGCGCGGTGCTTGTTCGTCTGGTCGAACTGATCGCCGACAAAGGTGGCGACGCACGGCTTGATACCGCCGGAGCCGAGCGCGATCAGGCCGAGGCCGGTGAAAAATCCGGCGCGATTATTTTCAAAGATGGCGAGGCAGGCGTGGCCCGCGCAATAAACCAGGCTGAGCCAGAAGATGGTGTTGTATTTCCCGTAGAAGCGATCGGCCAGCCATCCGCCGAGGAGCGGGAAGAAATAGACGCCGATGACGAAGGTGTGGAAGACATTCTTCGCCGCGGACGCCCGGTCGCCCTCCGGCAAATAGGCGAGGAGCGAGGTGACGAGGAAAACGGTGAGGATGTTCCGCATCCCATAAAAGCTGAAGCGCTCGCAACCTTCGTTGCCGATGATGTAGCGAATCTGCCGCGGGATGGGTGCCTTTGGATCGGGCACCGTGGCGTGGGGCGGGGAAGTCACCGTCGGTTGCGAATCGTCCTTCACGAGCGCGAGAGTCGACAGATTGTAAAGACCACGCAACTGCAATCTCGGACCACGGGCCTTCGACTGTCTAGCCCAGCGAAAAGGTCTTCAATGTGTCTCGTGGGTAGGTCGTTTTTCATGATGCTTGTCATTCAGGTGGCCGATACTGCTAGTGTCTTCGCGCCCTTCGCAAAGACGAAAGCGGCAGCGCGAGTTTTATATTAGAACGTCTTCCGGTTGAACCTGAATCTCTATCCTCTCCGTAGTTTAATGGCCGCGATGGTGTTGGGCCTGGCTGGTCCCGCGCGCGGGGAGGTCACCGAGGCGATGCGGAAAGCGCTCGACCGGGTCATCGAGGAAAAGGCGGAGGCGCATCTGGTCCCGGGCATTGCGGTGGTCGTCATGGAAGGGGAGAAGGTCGCCTACAGTTACTGCCGCGGTTCCGCAGGCACCGGAGAAATTACTCCGGAGACGCCGTTCATCGTCGGATCGATCAGCAAGCTTTTCACCGCCACGGCGGTGATGCAGCTGGTGGATCGCCGGAAGATCGAACTGGATGCGCCCGTGCAGCGCTACCTGCCCGATTTTCGTGTGGCGGATGCGGACGCGTCTGGCCGGATCACGGTGCGTCAGTTGCTTAACCAGAACAGCGGCCTGCCGACAAATGCCGCGCGCGCCACCGGAGCGGACCGAACCTTGCAGGACCACGTCAAAGCGCTTTCCGGGGTCAGCCTGGCCGGACCGGTCGGCGGCGTCCACACGTATTCCAGTCCAAATTACCAGGTGCTGGGCGCGCTCGTTGAGAAAGTGAGCGGGAGGAGTTTCGCGCAATATCTGGAGGAGAACATTTTTCTTCCCCTCGGTCTGCGCCATTCGTTCACGAATTTAAGCCAGGCCAGGGCGAACGGCCTCGTCCCAGGCCGGAACCTCTGGTTTGGCTGGGCCGGGCCCTCCTTCTACGAGTTCGAACCCGATCGCCTGCCGACGGCTTCCATCATGACAAGCGCGGCCGACCTCGGGCGGTTGCTCGCGGCGCACCTGCAGAACGGCCGGCTCG
>JALYQE010000259.1 GCA_030855965.1 Verrucomicrobiota bacterium
CCTACATTATCGATCGCAACATCAATTACACCAACGTCTGCAACGTTTACTGCAAGTTCTGCGCGTTCTACCGCACGGAAAAGGACGAGGATCATTACGTTCTGACGCACGAGCAGTTTGACCAGAAGCTCGACGAACTCACCGCCGCGGGCGGAGTGCAAATCCTGATGCAGGGCGGCCATCATCCGAAGCTCGGCTTCGATTGGTACCTCGATCTCCTGCATCACATCCGGGAAAAATATCCCCACATCAATATCCACGGTTTCAGCCCGCCGGAATTCCAGCATTTTGCCGAGACGTTCGAGATGCCGCTACGCGAAGTGATCGCCCGTTTCAAAGATGCCGGCCTCGGGTCCATCCCTGGCGGCGGCGGCGAAATCCTGGTCGATTCCGTGAGGCAAAGAATCGCGCCCCTCAAGTGCAAGAGCGATCAATGGCTCGAGGTGATGCAGATCGCCCATGAGCTCGGCCTGAAATCGAGCGCGACCATGATGTTCGGCCACGTTGAGACAATCGAGGATCGCATCCAGCATCTGCAACGGCTGCGCGACCAGCAGGACGCGAGCGGCGGGTTCACCGCTTTCATTTGCTGGACCTTCCAGCCGCAGCACACCGTGCTGAAAGTCGAACATCCAACCGGCTCGGCGGAATATCTGCGCACCCAGGCGCTGGCCCGCATTTTTCTCGATAACATCCCCAACATCCAAAGCTCCTGGGTCACGCAGGGACCGGAGATCGGCCAGGTCGCGCTCAAATACGGCGCGAACGATTTTGGCTCGGTCATGATGGAGGAAAATGTCGTGAGCAGCGCCGGGACGAGCTTTCGCCTCGATGCGGAAATGATCGAGCGCCTCATCCGGGAGGCCGGGTACGAGCCGCGCCGGCGCAACAACTGGTACGAGTTAATCTGAATTTCTGTTTTTTGACGGTTGCTTGCTCTGCCAAGGAGGGCGAACGGGCTGCCGTCGCTCATCATCAGATATCCACAAATTCCGCCATTCCTGCCTTGACGTTGCTCCTCGCAATACTCATCTAATACGCCAGTTCACCATCGACGGCTCTCTGGCGATCGCTCTTCCTGCTATGAAAAATCTCACCTCGTCTCTCCGCCTCGCCGCGGTTTTCTTCTCGTTAGTCTGGGCTCTCGGCCTGCCGGTCCCGGTCCATGCCCAGGGTTTGGAAGGCGCGCCGATCACCTCGATCGACGTTCGCTACGTCGGCCCGGAGACGATCGCCAAAGACCGGATTCTGGCCAACATGCGGACGAAGGTGGGCGGGCCTTATTCCGAAACGACCGTCGAGGACGATATCCGGGCGCTTTACGACACCGGCAAAATCCAGAACGTCCGCATCTTCGGCGAACCGGCCGGCCGCGGCGTGCGGGTGCAAGTGATCCTGGCCACGCGGTCGCTCGTGACCGAGATCGAAATCGACGGCGCACAGAGCTTTAAGGCCAGCACCCTGCGCGGCCGGCTCAAGTTCAAGGTCCCTTCGCCCGCCAATGCCGAGAAGCTCGAGGAAGGCCGCCAGAACATCGTCGATTTTTATCAGCGCAAAGGCTACCCCGGGGTCGACGTCCAGCTGCAATTGGTGACGGACGAAAACCGCGGCACCGCCCGGGCGATTTACACGATCAATGAAGGCCAGCGCGGCGCGGTGGAAGATATCCGTTTCGAGGGCAACACGAAGTTCAGCGATCGCGTGCTGCGCAAGCAGATGAAGACCAAGGCGAAGTCGCTCATCTCCTTCTTCGACAAATCCGGCCGGCTCGATCCCGCGCAGTTGCAACAGGATCTCGATAGCGTCCGCGAGTTTTATCAAAATCGCGGCTACATCGATATCACCGTCCCGGAAGTGCGCCAGGAACGCTTTCCCAAGGGAGTGCGCTTGGTGGTGGTGGTGAACGAAGGCGACCAATACCACATCGGCAAACTCGCCTTTGTCGGCCAGGAAACGGCCAAGGAGGCCGGCCTCCGCGCCCTGGTCAAGCTGAAGGAAGGATCGGTCTACACTCCGAAGGGGTTAAAGGACGACATGAAGGCCATCACCGACGGGTATGGCGCGGGCGGTTACGTTGATGCAGACATCCGTCCGCAGGGTATCCCGGCCGGCCCCGGCACGGTCGATCTCACCTACTTCATCGTGGAAGGCGACCGCTCTTTTGTCGAGCGCGTGAACATCACCGGCAACACCCGCACCAAGGATAAAGTGCTGCGCCGCGAAATCTCCATTCTCCCGGGCGATGTCTTCAATACCGTCCGCGTCGAGACCAGCCGGGCTCGGCTCGAGAACCTCGGTTACTTCGAAAAAGTCGACACCTACCCGGAAGACACCGGTGTCCCCGGGCGGAAAGATCTCCTCGTACAGGTGCAGGAGAAACGTACCGGCGCGCTCAACTTCGGCGCCGGCTTCAGCACGATCGAAAGCCTGCTCGGTTTCGTCGAGCTTACCCAGGGCAATTTCGACCTCCTCAACTACCCGACATTCACCGGCGCCGGGCAGAAATTCCGCGCCCGCATTCAGGTCGGCACCCAGCAGCAGAATTACCTCATCTCGCTGACCGAGCCTTATTTCCTGGACCAGCGCTTGTCGGTCGGCGGTGACATCTTTTTCCGCGAGGCGGGCTTTCTCAGCTCCATCTACGACCAGCGCAACTACGGCATCGCGCTTAGCGTCCGCAAACCGGTCAGCCCCTTCCTCTCCGTGAGCCTCGATTATCGAATCGAGGAGATCGACATTTTTAACGTCAGCGTTCTGGCCTCGCCGATCATCCAGATGGAAGCCGGCGAACGGCTCAAGAGCGTGATCAGCACCACCGTCCTGTGGGACACGCGAGACAGCGTCTTCCTTACCCGGCGCGGGCATCGCGTCGTCTTCACTCCGCAAATCTCCGGCGGGTTCCTCGGCGGCAACACCCAGAACTACGGCTTCAACATCGAGGCCTCACAGTACTTCCTCTTCCCCTTCGACATCATCCTCACCGTCAACGGTGAAGTCGGCGCGATCGACGTCTGGGGAAGTGGCGACCGGGTCCCGCTCTTCGACCGTCTCTTCCTCGGCGGCGCGAATGATCTGCGCGGCTTTAACTTCCGCGATGTCGGCCCGAGAGACGAAAACGGCGAGCCCATCGGCGGCCAAACGCTCGCCCGCGCCACCATCGAAGCCACGATGCCGATCATCCCGCGCGTCCGCGGCGCGGTTTTCTACGACACCGGTTTTGTCAATGCCGGAGCCTACGATTTTGGCACCCAGGACCTCGTCTCCGACTTTGGTTTTGGCCTGCGTCTCGACCTTCCGGTCGGCCCGCTCAAGATCGATTACGGCATCCCGCTGCAAAAGGGTAACAACAACGGCGATGGCAAAATCCAGTTCAGCGTTGGCTATCAATTTTGAACGAAAGGTGGCACTTGCAGTCTAACGCCATCCCAACTACCAGTCTCACCTTACATCTATGAAAAAGCTTATCCTCGTGGCCGTTCTTTCCGCCTTTGCGCTCCCTTGCGGGGCCTTTGCCCAGGGCATGAAAGTCGGCACCATCGACATGAATCGCGCGTTCAAGGAATATAACAAAACCAAGGACGCCGAGACCAAAATCAATGAGGCCAAGAACGGCGCGAAGAAGGAATACGACGACCGCGCCGATTCCTACAAGAAGGCGCTCGATGAAATCAACAAGCTCAACCAGCAGCTCGAGGCCCCGGCCCTGAGCGCCGATGCCAAGACGCAAAAAGCGAAAGAGCGCGATGAAAAGATCGCCAGCATCAAAAACATGGAGCGCGAGATCAACGAATTCCGCCAGACCCGCGAGAAGCAGCTGCAGGAACAGGCCGTCCGCATGCGCGACGGGATCGTGAAAGAAATCACTGATGTCGTCATGACGAAGGTGAAAGCCTCCAGCATGGACCTGGTGTTTGACACTTCCGGCGTGAGCCTGAATGGCGTGCCCATGGTCATGTTTGCCCGGCCCGACATGGACTTTACGACCGACGTCGTCACCCAGCTGAACAAGAACGCTCCGGCTTCCGCCCCGGCGCCGAAAGCCGCCGCCAGCCCTGCGCCGGCCACCAGCCCTGCGCCGGCCGCCAGCCCGAAAAAGCCCTAACGAGGGATTCAATCTAAATGAAAACGCACGCCGCCGGCGTGCGTTTTTTTTTGCCGCCACTCCATCTCCATGCCGTCTCTCCTGAAAACGCTTGGTCGTGCCCGGCCCCCGCACCTTGCAACTCGGCAGGCGCGAGCGGACCTTCCAGCGGTGGGCTTCGGACGGACGATCGGGATCTTGTTAGGCGCGGCTGTTCTTCAGCTCACCGCCGCCGGGGCCGCCCCGGCCTGGGAAAAAACCGTCACCACTCTTCCCCGGGGAGATTTCCCCAACCCCCGCCCCCTCGTCGCCACCTATAACTTTGGCTGGAACGATGTCGTCGCAGCCACGGCCGAGATCCGGTTCGATAAAAGCGGCGAGCAACTTCAACTCCAGGCCGCCGGCGGGACCGTCGGTATGGTGCGCGCCCTGTGGAAATTCAACACCCGCCACCGCGCCGTGGCCGATGCCGTCACCCTGCGCCCGATCTCATTGCATCAGGTCGATGTCCTCCGCAGCAAAACCGTCACGACCGATATCGCGTTCAATCGCGACGCGCTCGAGCGGGTCCGGACCGACACCAAAGCGAACAAGATTCCCAAGCCGAAAACTTTCCAGTTTGCCGGCGCTATTTTCGACATGCATTCCGCGCTCCTCTATCTGCGCAGCCAGCCCTTGCGGGAAGGCGACACCTATCGCGTGGTCGTCTACCCCGCGACCAGCCCTTATCTCGCCACTCTCAAGGTCACGGCGCGCGAGCAGATCACGATCGCGGCCGGGACCTATCCCGCGATCCGGTTCGAGGTGCAGTTGAATAAGATCGGGAAAAACCGCGAGCTGGTTGCGCACAAGAAATTCCGCCGCGCCAGCGTCTGGCTCTCCGATGATCCCGACCGGCTTTTGTTGCGGATCGAGGCCAGCATCTTCGTGGGGAAAGTTTTCACCGAGATGGAATCCGTCCGGTTCCCGGGCGACGGGAAGTAATCCCGTGGACCTTTTTGCCTAACGTTGCGGAACCCACTCGCCGCGGTAGACCGGCCGGCCCAAGGTCCGGCTCGGCGCCGGTCCCAGGCTCGGGCCACGCTGGCCCGGCAGTAATCCCAGCGCCGCCAGGGTCGGCATGTTCAGCCGGCCATCCGGCCGCAGCCGGCTCCGCGTCTGAAAGCCACGCAAAGCGGCCGCCGTTCCCGGCCCAAACTCGCCATCAATCCCGCTCCGGTAATAGCCGTAGCGGGCGAGCAGCGTTTGCGCGCCGACGATAACGCGCCGCTGCAAATCGGGTGGCGCCATTTCGTAGGGCGTCCCGGCAAAGACATTGCCCGCCACCGTCGGCGGCTGATACAGGCCGGGCCCGGGCCCGGGGCCGTAGCCGCCACCGGGCGCGCGCGGCGCGGAATAATTGGCCGGCGGTTGCGCTGGCGAAATCTCCGCCGATTGCCCCGGTGCCCCGTCGTCCGTTTCTTCTTCCGGCGGTGCGGGCGGTTGCGGTTGCGCGTTCGAGCGCGCCGCGCCGGCCCCCACGCCTAACGATCGCAAAGTCTCGGCGTCGATTTCCCCCGTGATCTGGAGTCCGTTACGGATCTGGTAACGCCGAATCGCCGCCGTCGTGTCGGAGTCTTTATTGCCCGTCACGTCGCCGTAATAAAATCCCTGATCTTTCAACGCCCGCTGCACGCCGGAAGTGGTTTGATCCGCCCGCAATCCGCTCCCGCCGGCGAGGAGAAACATCACAAGAGCCACGCAAGTTCGCTTCATAGGTGCATTCGACGAGTCTATTTTTGCAGTTATTCAGCCGGCGCTGCGACCATGGCGAGCGTCGCCTTCCCACTTCGGCTCGTTTCCCGGTAGCGCTGCACTCCGTCGCTGATGGCAAGCGCAATCTGCTGCCGATATTCCGTCGTGGCCAGCTTCGTCATGTCCGCCTGATTGGTGATGAACCCCCCTTCCACCAGCGCGGCCGGATGGCGCACATTCGAGATGACGTAAAACTGCTCCGATTTGATCCCGCGATCGACCGCGCGCGTCCGCTCCACCAGCGCCTCCTGCAGGCAGCCCGCGAGATTTTCGCTTTTGCTCGTC
>JALYQE010000034.1 GCA_030855965.1 Verrucomicrobiota bacterium
CCCGCCCTGCAGCCATGCTTCTCGCCACCGGGGACAGCGTCCCCGGTTACAACTCTCTCGACGATCGCGCCGAGTTCGCGCACCTGGTCGAGCCCGATGAACGCATCCACTTCCGGCATCGAAGCGCGCAGCTCGGCGGCGAAACGCTGCGACATGCAGCCGCTCACGATCAGCTTTTGGTTAGGCCGCCTCCCGAGTCCGCGTTGCTGGTGCGCCTCGAGAATGGCCTCGATCGATTCTTCCTTGGCTGAGTCGATGAAAGCGCAGGTGTTCACGATCAGCACGTCCGCCTCCTCGGCGTCGGGCGTGATCTGCATCCCGCGCTCGAGGACGCTCCCGAGCATTATCTCGGCATCGACCAGATTCTTGGCGCAGCCGAGGCTGATCATTCCGACTTTCGTTAGAACGGGCGGGATTGCGGGCGTGCTATTCAAAGATCACATCCGGGTCGCCCACCGCCAGCGCCGCTCCATTTTTTGTGATCTGCACCGCGCCACGCTCGAGCACCTTGATGGTGACGCGCGGGCCGCGAAAAGTCAGAGGCCCATCGGCCGGATCGAACCAACCGTTGAAGGCCGGCTCCTCCTGGCCCTCGATCGTGACCCGGAGAAAAGTATTCCGCATCGGCGTGATCTGGACGCGGTGCGACGGCGCCGGAGTGATATCGTTAGGCGCGACCCGATCCTGGGGATTGACCGCAACGGCCCGGCGCACCTCGGGCTCGGTCGGGGCGGGGGCGGGCGTCGGTGGAGTCGCCGTGGGCGCAACCGTCACCCGGGCTTCGCTCGCGGGCGCGCCTTCCGCCGGGAGAGCGCGGGGCGCGATGATGTTGCCGCCCGGAGTAGGCGAGGGTGAAGTTGTCGCGGAAGCGACCGCGCCCGGCGCGGCCTGCTTTGGCGTGATGCGCTGGATGTCGAGCAGGAGCTTGACCAGGTAAAAGCCGAAGACGAGGACGGCGACGGCGATGATAAAGGGGAGGAGCGCGGGACGTTTCGCCGGCTGCCGGCGGACGATCGGCGGCGGCCCGGTGGTCGGCGCATCCTGCAGATAAGAGTAGCCGTCGACGCTCACCTCACGGGAGGTTTCAAAGGCGTCAAGATAAGGCGTAACGTCGACATCAAGGTACTTGCCGTAGATGAGGAGGAAGCCCTTGGCGTAGGCGAGGCTGGAGAAACTCGAAAAATCCTCCGCCTCGATTTCATGGATGCGCGAGGCGCGGATCTTGGTCACGCGCGATGCTTCCTCCACGGAAATCTTCTTCTTGAGACGAGCGTCTTGTAATTTTTTGCCGAGTGGTTCCATGGAAGCGGCGGGATCAGACGGCGGCGTCGAGATCGACAAGAATCTCGCGCGGCTTGGCGCCTTCGCCGGGGCCTAATATGCCGCGCTGCTCGAGAATATCAACGATCCGCGCCGCGCGAGTGTAGCCGAGGCGGAGACGGCGTTGCAGGAGCGAAGTCGAGGCGCGCTTTTCCTGGCGGATGATCTCGAGGCATTTCTCGACCAGTTCCTCGTCCTCCTCGGTCACGTCCTCGCCTGCCTCCCCGTCCTCGCCACTGGAAATTTTCTCGTGAATCGCCATGTCGTAGGCCGCGGGACGCTGCCCGGAAACGAAGTCGACCAGGCGATGAATTTCCTCGTCCGTTACGAGCACGCCCTGCGCCCGGATGAGGCGCGAGGTGCTCGGGGGGAGGTAAAGCATGTCGCCCTGGCCTAACAATCGATCAGCGCCGTTCTCGTCCAGGATGACGCGGCTGTCGATTTTCGACGCGACCTGGAAGGCGATCCGGCTCGGGATGTTTGCCTTGATCACGCCGGTGATGACGTCGGCCCGCGGCGTCTGGGTCGCGACGATGATGTGGATACCGGCGGCGCGCGCCATCTGGGTGATGCGCGCGATTGCGCTCTCGACGTCGGCCGGCGCGGTCTGCATCAGGTCGGCCAACTCGTCGATTATGACGACGATGTAGGGGAGCTTGTCGGGTATGATCGGCTCGTCGTCGCGCGGGACGGTGATTGTAGCCAGGGACGCCGGCCCCGGCTGGGCTTCCTCGCCTAACGAGCGGCCGCGGTCACCGCCCCCGGTTGCGACCTCGTCATCCAGTTCCTTCTGCGTTTTCTTGGCCGGGCGCGCGTTGAAGCTGGTGATGTTGCGCACCCCGGTCTTGGCGAAAATCTTGTAGCGCTCCTCCATTTTCAAAATGACGTGGCGGAGCGCGAGCAGGACTTTCTTGGGATCGGTCACGACCGGGATGATGAGGTGCGGCAGATCGTTGTAGACTTGCATCTCCACCACCTTGGGATCGATCATGATGAATTGCAGTTCCTCGGGGGTGAAGCGGTAGAGCATGCTCGCGATGAGGGCATTGATGCAGACGCTCTTGCCGCTGCCGGTCGTGCCCGCGACAAGGAGGTGAGGCATCTGCGCGAGATCGGCGATGATGGTTTTGCCGTAAACGTCTTTGCCGAGCGCGATCGGGAGTTTCGCGGTGCTGGCGTGCCAGTCTTCCGATTGCAACAATTCGCGCAGGGTGACTTTGACTTTGCGGCTGTTCGCCAACTCGATCCCGACCGTGTCTTTGCCGGGAATAGGCGCGAGGATATTAATCCGCTCCGCCCGCGTGGCCCGGGCCAGGTCGCGCTCCAGACTAACGATCTTATCCACCCGCACGCCCTTGGCGGGATAGACTTCGTAGCGGGTAATAGTGGGGCCCTTAGTGATGTCGCCCGCCGCCACCTGGATGCCAAACTGGCCTAACGTCTCGATCAGCGTGCGCTGAATTTCCTCCAGCTCGGCCGGATCGGTCGCGACCCGGCCTTCGCTGTCGTGTTCCTCCAGCAGGTCGAGCCCGGGGAGCTTGTAGTCCTCGCCTTCCCACTCTTTGGCTTTGGCGGCGGCCGGAGCGGCGGTGGATTTCGACCCGCGCTTCAACTCGGCGAGGGAAGGTTTCTTGCGCGGCGGGTGCGGCTCATCCGGGAGCGCGGTGGTATCGACCACCCTCGGCTCGGGGCGGTTGGCAAATTCCTCCAGCATGACTTCGGGCGCCAGGTCGCTCTGCGACACGGGCGCGCCTTTTTTGCGCAGCTTTTTCTCGAGCACGCGCTGTTGTTTGGCGATCTCCTGCCGGCTGATTTCCAACCGGTCTTGCAAGTCCGCCTTCCGCATCCGGCGATGGAGGAGCCAGAGCCGGAGCGCGACCACTCCGCGCCGCACCGCCAGGACGCTTTGCCTAACGAGATGAATCGGCCGCAGCCCGGTCATCAGTATCAGGCTGGTCAGGTAAATGCCGAGGAGGACGATGACCGACCCCTTCCCCATCAGGACCCGGAAAACGCGCCGGCCAAAGAAAGCGCCAAGCCGCCCGCCCGGGCCATCGATGTTAAAAACGCGGTGCCAATCCTGCAAAAACCAGGGCTGCAATTGGATGAGACAGGCGCCGGAGGCGATGAAGAGGACGATCCAGCCAAGGCGGCGACCCACTTTCAAGTCGCCGTGAAAAAGCTTGGCCCCGCCGAAACCGAGGAGCGTGGCGGCGAGGAGGTAGGAGGCAGCGCCGATGAGGAAATAACAGGTGCCCGCGGCAATCGCGCCGAGCGGTCCGAGAAAATTCTGCGGCGGCCGGTTGGGCGAGGAGGTGGAATTGAGGAAGGGGAACCAGGTCGGGATGTCCTTCGGGACGTAGGAGATCAGGGCGAGGAAAAGCAAAGTCCCGACCCCGAGTAGGATGAGGGCATAGACTTCATTCCAGGCATTGTGTTGAGTGCGTTTGGCCACCGCGCCTCCATAGTAATCGGACGGCTGCTGCTTTCAATCCTCCTCTTCGACGCGATGGGCACAATTGGTTAGGCGCGCGCGTGGTGCGAGAGCGCGCGCATTGGCCGCGCGATTTTCTAAAACGTTGCCAGCCTGAGTCACGTCTCTACCTTGAATTCATGAATCTTCGAATCACGCCTCTCGTCGGTTCCGCTTTCGTCTGCTTGCTGGCCGCTTTTTCAATTTCCTCGGCCGACGCCCAGGCAGTGCGGGGTCTGGATGCGGTTCGGGTGGCGGGCGGGTTCAATTTGCCAGTCTTCGCGACCGCGGCGCCGAGAGATAAGGCCCGGCTTTTCGTCATCCAACAGAGCGGTCAGATCCGCATCATCGACCTCGCGAGCGGGACTGTGAAAGAGCCGCCATTTCTCAGCATCTCCGTCTCCACCTCCGGTGAGGAGGGTCTCCTCGGGCTGGCTTTTGATCCGAACTACGCGACTAACGGCTTCTTTTACGTCAACTACATCGTGCCGGGAGGCGTTTTCGGCCAGGGCGTGACTCGCGTTTCCCGCTTTAGCGTCTCTGCCAATCCCGATATCGCCGACGCCGCGAGCGAAAAAATCATCCTTTCTTTTGATCAACCGCAAAACAATCACAACGCCGGCTGGATCGGCTTCAGCCCGCGCGCTGGCGACGAAGGCAATCTCTACATCGCGAGCGGCGATGGCGGCTCGAGCAACGACGCCGGCACCGGCCACATCGAGCCGGGCGGCAACGCACAGAATCTCACCACCCTGCTCGGGAAGATGCTGCGCATCCATATCAACAGCGACGGCACGTACTCGATCCCGGCCGACAACCCGTTTGCCCGCACCCGCAACGTCCGGAAAGAGATTTGGGCTTACGGCCTGCGCAATCCCTTTCGCAACAGCTTCGACCGGTCGTTAGGCACGTTTTTTATGGGGGATGTCGGCCAATCGCAGCGGGAAGAGATCGACGCGGAAGAAGCGACCCAGGCCGGGGGCCGGAACTATGGCTGGCGGGTGCGCGAGGGCTCGATCCAGAACCCGGCCTACCCGGGCGATCCCGTACCGCCGGGCGCGGTCGACCCGGCCTACGACTATGTCCGTTCCGTCGGGCAGACGGTCATCGGCGGTTACATTTATCGCGGGAGCCGGGTGCCGAGGCTGACCGGGACCTATGTCTTCGCGGATTATCTCGGGCCGAACACCGGCAATTTTACCGGGAGAATCTATACCCTCAATTTCAACGGCACGGTTGCCTCAAATTTCCAGGACGTCACGGCCGACCTCTTCCCGACCAAGGTGGGTAATTTTCCGCTGCTTAATCCGACGTCGTTAGGCGAAGACGCCAACGGCGAGCTCTACATCTGCGACATCGGGAGCGGCAACGTCTTCCAGATCGTGCGCGAGCGTCGTTAGGCGGAGCCGCCACCCGGTCCTAGAACTTGACCGAGAACCCGCCGTAATAATTCCGGCCGGCGGCGGGATCGATCCCGCTGTTGGTGATGCGCGAGTAATAGTCTTCGTCGAAGAGATTGTTGATCCCGGCGTTCACGCTCACCACA
>JALYQE010000361.1 GCA_030855965.1 Verrucomicrobiota bacterium
CGCGGCCGGATGGCGCACATTCGAGATGACGTAAAACTGCTCCGATTTGATCCCGCGATCGACCGCGCGCGTCCGCTCCACCAGCGCCTCCTGCAGGCAGCCCGCGAGATTTTCGCTTTTGCTCGTCAACAGCGCGTGGTCGACGCGCTGGACGAAGGGCAGCCACGCGAAAAGGCGCGAACCGCCGCCCGCTTCACGCAGCGCATAATACGTTTCCACCCCCGAGGCCGCGGCGCGCTGACCGTCGTTAAAATGGATGCTAATAAAAAGAGAATCATCTTCCGCGTTCCCCACCGCCGCCCGTTCCGCGAGCGAAAGGTAGCGGTCGTTCTCACGCGTCAGCACCGTCGTGTATCCGGCCGCGCGCAGCAGCAGTTCGGCCCGTTGCGCGACATCGAGAGTCAGGTCCTTTTCCAGCATCGTCCCGCACATGGCACCGGAATCACGTCCGCCATGTCCGGCATCCAGGACAACCACCGGCAGCGATGACTCGCCCCGGACCAAGGGCGGGCGGGACGCAGTCCCCGGCTCCATCGGCACCGGCAGACGAACGAACCAGACGAAGGAAATCGTCAGGCAAACCAATCCGGACCAAGCGAGGACGCGCCGCATGCTCCCTTTTACCCAAGCATCGCGCCGTGGGCAAGCGGGTGCGAGTCGTTAGGCGGCGGTCAGCTCCTTCAGCTCGTCGCCAGCCAGGGCGCGATAGCGGATCGCGGCCGGGCTGGTTCGTTCCAGGAGGCAGGCCTCGATCGTCGCGCTTTTTAATTCCTCGGCGCGATGCTCCCGCAGCGCCTCAGCAGAGGGGAGTGAGTCGCCCGATTCCTCCGTTGCCGGCAGGTTCCCCGCGCTCCAGGCATCGAGCCCGAGCTGCATCGCGCGCTGCAGGGTGCAGGCCGGATCGTGCTCGCGCCGGAGCAGTTCTTCCATCAAACCGGTCGCGCGCGCCGTCCCCGCGATCGCGCTGAAACGCGGCGGATTGGTATCCGCCGCCGTCCCGTTGGCCGCGATCGCTCCGTCATATTCCACCCGCAAAAAAAGATCGTCCGCCGGCGTCGCCCCGACCTCGGCGAAAATCATCCGCGCCAGGTAGGGCGCGCCGTAAACCTGCTCGAAGGCGGTTTTCAAAATCGGGCTCAACGAATAAAAAGCCAGCCGGCGCAGCGAAACATCCGCCGCCGACCGGGTGAAACCCTCCGTGCTCGCGAGCTCGATCGCCGCCATCCGCAAGCGCTCGATGTCGCCGGGGTGGCCGATCGCCCCAAGCGCAATTCGGTCGTAAATCTCGAAAAGCTTTTGCCGCGCCCGGCCCACGGTGACGAATAAAATCCCGTCGCCATAACTCAGCGCCGCGATCGGGCTGCCGGGCGCGAGCTGCGTCTCGATGTACTCGCGCCGGTTCGCGATCGCCTCGACCCAACGATACGGTTCTTCGATCATGCGACGGTGTTCTTGAAGCGCGCCGCGATTTGTTTCTCCGGCAGGGTTTTGATTCCATCGCGCGCGATGATCTTGATCAGCGGAAAGATCCGCGCGTTCCGGTCGACCCCGCCGGTCGCGGTGTCGGCTTCGGCCGCGGTGTCGAGCGCGCGCAACGCCACCGTGACCGCATCATCCTCGCGCAATTTGTGCAGCGGCTTTTTGCCCCAGCGATTTTCGTAAAACAAAACCCCGCGCACCGCCGGCGACCCCGACCCCGTGGCGGCATACTCCGTCACCTCAAACTGCGCGCCCATGGCGTCGTAAAAATAAAGCCGGGCCTGCCCGCTCCCGGCGAAATCGTAGGTCGCAAAAATCGGCACCACCACGCCGATCCCCTGCATGACGAAGCCGAAATTATCGCGCAGCAATTTCGAGAGCGCGCGCACCTTCCCGTCCACGCTCATTTCCTGGAGCTGCGTCCGGCGGAAATATTGCAGGGAATGCTCCAGCACCCGGGCCATTTCCCAGGCCGTCGCCGGCACCCCGGCGATCGCCATGATCGAGTGCCGGTCGATCTCCAGCACCTTGTCCGCGCGGTCGTAGACCACCGTGTTCCCCGCCGTCGCCCGCCGGTCGCCCGCGACCAGGACTCCGCCGGCGAACTTGAAGGCCAGGATGGTCGTCGCCTGCGTCGGGGTAAAATTCGCGGCCGGGGCTACGGACGCGCCCGGCACCGCCGCCGGATTCAATAACCCCTGCTTCCGCAGGAGCGCCGGAAAATCGGAAACGCCGTCGCCTAACGAATCGCTCGTCACTGGCCGGTGCGCTGCCGATAGCGCTTCGATTGGTTCGGATCCACCTTGCGCATCTTCTTTAACAGATCGCGCGTGTCCGGCTTGGAAACGTCGGGAGATTTGGGTCCACCTCCATCGCCTTGCTTGGGCCCCCACGGCACGGGCGCCACCGGTTTTTCCGTCCGTTCTGGCATGAAAAAAACGCTATCGCGAATGCGCCGAAACGCAAACTGCGGCGCGCTTGCCAGCGGCTAACGAAAATGCCAAGGTTCCGCCATGACCCGCCGTTTCCGCACTCTCGCGCTCGTCCTGCTCGGCCTTTCCTTCCTTGTTCGGGCAGATGCGCAAAGCCCGGCTCCCTCGCCCAGTTCCGAGGCCGCGGAGCTTCTCAACCTGGCGAGGAAGATCGACGAGCAAAACCTCAAGATCGACCTCCTCTCCCAGCAAATCCTGCGGCTGCAGCAGGAGATCGAGCATCCCAAGGCCGCCGGCACCGAGCACCCGGCCCCGGTCGCGACCGCCGTCGCCTCGCCCAATCCCTCCGGCGCCAACACGCACCTCGTCGCCCGCGGCGAGACCCTCACTTCCATCGCCCGCATGCACAAAGTCACGATCGACGA
>JALYQE010000373.1 GCA_030855965.1 Verrucomicrobiota bacterium
ATCCCGACCGAAGAAGTGATCCGCGCGCTGGGCCTGCGCGGAGTCCCCTCCCCGATTGGTGGAGCGCTGGCGAACGTCACGCCGCTCAACGCTGAGATCAGCCGCGATTTTTCTGCCTAACGACTCAGGTCTGGACCACGCCCATGTGGAAGCGGGTCTTCGGCATCGGCCGGGTGACGTAGCTGAGCAGGCGCAGCAGCACGTCGCGCGTTTCGTGCGGCTGGATGATCGCGTCGAGCCAGCCGCGCGCCGCGCCGTAACGGATGTCGGTTTGCTCTTCGTAGGTTTCCTTCACCTTGGCGCGCAATTGCTCGAGCTCTTCGGCCGACGCTTTTTGGTCGCCCCGTTCCCGTGATTTCGCGAGGACGGCGAAGACGGTATCGGAAGCCTGGGCCGCGCCCATCACCGCGTAGCGCGCATTGGGCCAGGCGAGGATGAAGCGCGGATCGTAAGCCCGGCCGCAGAGCGCGTAGTTGCCCGCGCCAAACGATCCGCCGACCACGATCGTGATCTTGGGCACGACGGAATTGCTGACCGCGTTGACCAGTTTCGCCCCGCTTCGGATGATCCCGCTCTGTTCCGCGTCGCGCCCGACCATGAAACCAGTCACGTCCTGGAAGAAAATGATCGGCAATCCCGTTTGGTTGCAGTCCATGACAAAGCGCGCGGCCTTGTCGGCGCTGTCGGAATAAATAACGCCGCCCATCTGGATGCCGGCCTTCTTCGTCCGCACCTGGTGGCGCTGGTTGGCCACGATCCCGACCGAGTGGCCGCCGATCCGCGCATAAGTCGTGACGAGCGTCTTGCCGTAGTCGGCCTTGTATTCATCGAGCGAATCCGCGTCGATGATCGAGGCCAGCAGATCGCGCGCGTCGTATTGCTTCTGGCCTTCGAGGCCGATCAGGTCGTAAACCGCCTCCGGCTTTTTCGCCGGGCCGGCGAACTTCTTTTTTGCACTGTCTTTCTTCGCCGCCTCGGCTTCCGGAAGATGCGCGACAAGCGAACGGATCCTTTTGATGCAGGACGGATCATCCTTCTCGTAAAAGTCGACCGTGCCGCTGACTTCGGAATGCATCTGCGCGCCGCCCAGCTCCTCCGCGTCGACCACTTGCCCGATGGCGGCCTGGACTAACGACGGCCCGGCAAGGTAGAGCCCGCTGCCCTCGGTCATGAGCACCTTGTCGCAGAGCACCGGCAAATACGCGCCGCCCGCGACGCAATTTCCCATGATCGCGGCAAACTGCGGAATGCCCGCCGCCGAGATGACGGAGTTGTTGCGAAAGATCCGGCCGAAGTCGTCTTCATCGGGAAAAATCTCGTCCTGCATCGGGAGGAAAACGCCGGAGGAATCGACCAGGTAAATAATCGGGAGCGCGTTTTCGAAAGCCATCCGCTGCGCGCGAATGAGCTTCTTCGCGGTCTGGGGAAAAAATGCGCCGGCTTTCACGGTCGCGTCGTTGGCGATGATCATGCACGGCACGCCCGCGACCTGGCCGATGCCCGCGACTGCACCGGCGGCCGGGACACTGCCCCATTGCTCGTACATTTTATACGCCGCCCAAAGGCCGATCTCAAAAAAGTCCGCGCCCTTGTCGAGCAAAAGCTGGATCCGTTCGCGGGCCGGAAGACGGCCGCGTTTGCGCTGGCGATCCTGGCCGACTTTGCCACCGCCTTCGCGGAGGATTTCCTCCTCGCGGAGAATCGCTTCGCATCTTTCGCGAAGGGCGTTGCGGGTGGCGGAGTCGGCGCGCGATGTCATCGGGTGGACTTACTGCGGCGAGGCCAACCGATCAAGCAAACGGTCATCCGCCGCGGCCGGCGGAGGGAATTAAAAAATATCCTGTTCGGACCCGTAACCGGAACCGCTCCGGATCGAGAGGAGACGGCGGCGCATCCCGCGCTCGCTTTCCGGCCGATTGATGCGCGCCAGTGCCATCTTCACCAGCAAGGGGATCACGGCGAGCGTCCCGACCGAGACGAGGGCAATCGCGGTGGCCTGGCGGGCGGGGCGGTTGAGGCGTTCCGCCACGAGCAAACCCACGCCGAGACCGAAAGCTGTCCGGGTCAGGGTCAGCAATCCGTCCAACGGTAGCGCCTCCGCCGTTTTTGGAATGGATAACGAAAATGACATCGCCTAACCTTATACTTCCCGTCGCGAGAAAAGAAAACGGGAAAAACTTTTGACCGGAGAGAATCCACTTTTCCCAATGACGAAACCGCTTTACGCGCTCATTCTGGCCGGCGGCAGCGGCGAGCGCTTCTGGCCGCTCAGCCGGCGCGCCCGTCCCAAGCAACTATTGAAGCTGGTCTCGGACAAGACCCTGCTCGAGGAAACGATCGATCGGCTCGCGGGCCTCGTCCCGAGCGAACGGATCCTGGTCCTGACCAACGTCGACCAGGAAAACGCCGTGCGGGAACTGTTACCGGACCTGCCGCCGGAAAACATCGTGGCCGAGCCGGCCAAGCGCGACACCGCCGCGGCCGTCGCCCTCGCCACGGCCTGGGTCGCGGCGCGTGATCATCGCGCGACCATGATGGTCCTGCCGGCCGACCACGTGATCAAAGATCGCGCCGCTTTCCAGGAATCGATGCAGACCGCCGCGCGAGCCGCGGAAGAAACCGGCTCGCTCGTCACGATCGGGATCAAGCCGACCTGGGCCTGTCCCGGTTTCGGCTACATCGAGCAAGGCGCGCCCGCGCCGCTGAAAGACGGCACCGCGCCAAACGACGTCTTCCGGGTCGTCCGTTTCCGCGAAAAACCCAACGCGGAACTGGCTGACGCCTTTGTGCGGAAGGGAAACTTTCGCTGGAACGCCGGCATGTTCGTCTGGTCGGTCCCGACCGTGCTGAGTGAATTCAACCGTCACGCGCCCGAGCTGGCGGATTTTATTTCCCAGCTCCGCGCTCCTGGCAACTGGGAACGCGCCATCAGCAGCCGCTTCGCCGGTTTGCCGATGATCTCGTTCGACTACGCGATCATGGAAAAAGCCGATCGCGTCCTGATGGTGGAAGCGAGTTTCGACTGGGACGATGTGGGCGGCTGGCGCGCGGTCGCGTCCTATCTGCCGAAGGACGAAAACGCGAACGCGGCCAACTGCGAACTCACCACTTTACAAGCGAGCAATAACATCGTCTTCAGCGACAACCCGGCGAAGATCGCCCTCCTCGGGGTGCACAACCTGATCGTGGTCCGGACCGAGGACACCATCCTCATCTGCAGCCGGCACGACGCGGAGAAGATTAAAAATCTGGTCGGGAAGCTGCCGCCGGAATTGCAGTGACGAAGTTTGCCTAACGAAATGAAACGGATCATGGGAATCGATTATGGGACGGCGCGGATCGGGGTCGCGCTCTCCGACGAACTGCAAATGCTGGCCCATCCGACCGAGACCATCGCGGTCGCGAAAGTGGCCGACCCGGTGGCGCGAATCACTGCGCTCGTGGCGGAAAAAAATGTCGAGCTGATCGTGGTCGGCCTGCCCCGGCACATGAACGGCAGCATCGGCGCCTCGGCCGAGGAAGCGACCAAGTTTGCCGAGAAGTTAAAGGCGAAAGCAGGCTGCAACGTTCGCACCTGGGACGAGCGCCTCTCGACCATGGCGGCGCAGCGCGCCCTGCAGGAAGCGGGCAAATCCGTCCGCGAAAGCCGCGGCTATGTCGACCAGGTCGCGGCACAGATGCTCCTGCAAAGCTATCTCGACAGCTTGGTCTCCAACCAGGGCGGCTTCGAGCCGGGCCCCTTTGCCTAACGACAAACGGGCGCCGCAAAAGAAGCGGGCGCGGCGGGTGAGATTGATCGTCGCCTACGAGGGCACGGGTTTCGCCGGGTGGCAGAGCCAGGCTCGCGGCGACACCGTCCAGGACCGGCTGGAAGCGGCCTTTCTCCAAGTCACCGGCGAGCAGATCCGGGTGCACGGCGCGGGCCGGACCGATGCCGGCGTCCATGCCCTGGGGCAATGCGCGCATGTCGATCTGCCTCCGAGCCGGCTCACGCCCACCGTCCTGACCGCGGCCCTGAACGCCTCGCTCCCGGCGCGGATTCGCATTTTGCGCTGCGGGTTTGTTGCCAAAACTTTCCATGCCCGCTTCGACGCGCAGGGAAAAGTTTATCGTTACCGGATCGCGACCTCGCCCGTCTTTTCGCCCTTCGAACTCGGCCGGGCCTGGCACGTGAGCGGCGTGCTGGACGACAAAGTCCTGCGCGCCAGCGCGCATGCTTTCCTCGGGCGCCACAACTTTGTCGGCTTCGCGGCCAATCGCGGCCACCCGGTCGAGTCGACGATCCGCACGCTCCGGCGCGTCCGGGTGCAGCGCGCGACGAGCGTGACGACGATCGAGTTCGACGGCGACGGCTTCCTCTACAAGATGGTCCGCCTGATGGTGGGCGCGATTGTTCGCGCCGCGCTCGGGAAGACGACGCTGGCGGAAATACGCGGCCATCTCGCGGACGGGACACTGGCTGAACCGAGGCTGGTGGCGCCGGCGGCGGGCCTGACCCTCGTTCGAGTGCGCTACTAACTCCCTTCGCCTTCATTCCGAAGCGGCTCTTGGCAGAGGAATTGCTTTTGGAGAGGGAGAATATGGTCCCTGTCGCGACGCCTGCCCCGACAGGGAACGTTCCCAAAAACCCGCGTGGCGTTTTTAGCGGCACGATCGAGTGGCTCTTCCGCCCCGAGCTTTTCCAGCTCAAGCTCCTGGTCGGGACCGCCGTCGGCGTGCTCGTCATCATCCTTCTCGCCGTGACCTGCGTCGTTTTTACGATGCGCAATCAAGCGCGCGACCAGCTGCGCGCCCACACCATCGAGGTCATGCGATTGAGCAGTGTCGTGGAGCAGGACATCTCGGCGCTGGAGAACGCGTATCGTGGCCACCTCCTGACCCGAAAAGGCACTTACCTGGAAAGCTCGGCTCAGCTGCAACAACTCTTCTTTACTGATTCGGAGGATCTCACCAGCGTGCTGGCGGCCAACTCCCAGCAAAGAAAACGCATCCTAAAAATGCGTGAGAACATGCAAAATTGGCTGGCGGAAAGTTCCTTATCCCTTGCCACTCTGATTCAGAACCAATCAGAACCCCTGGCCGCGAATACTGCTCTAAATCCCCGCGCCTTGGGTGGTGCCCGCGATATCCTGCACGCGATCCAGCGCGAGGAACAGATCGCCTTGAACCACCGAGTGCGTGAGCAGGAGTGGGCCACTCAATCCACCCAAATCCTCAATTTTATCCCGAAAATGCAGCGCGCCGCCTCCGACATGCAGAAGGAGGTGCGGGGCTTCCTCCTGACAGGAAATCCGGCCTTCATCGACGCCTACAAGAGCGCCACCTCCGATTTTTATGCCTATCAAGGCTATCTCTCTATCCTGCTCGCGAGTGAGTCCGGTGAGATGAAGCAATTGAACCACATCCGCGATCATGTCGAAAACTGGATCACGGAATCCGCCGTGCCGGACATCGAGGCAAAGCAGAGCGGCAAAGAGATCGTGGC
>JALYQE010000003.1 GCA_030855965.1 Verrucomicrobiota bacterium
GTCCCGACCACGATGATGATCGAGCCGGTCTCTTTCGGGTAAACCGTGCCCGGAATTTCTTTCCCGACCGGCACACCGGCGATCGTGAGTTGCGCGCGTCGTCCGTGGTTCGCCTGGACGAGCGCGCCGATCGTGTAGCCGCCGGTTTTCTTTTCCAAAACGCGCGAAGAAGTCCCGGTGCCGCCCTTGAATTCATAACAAATCATCCCCGTCCCGCCGCCGACGCTGCCTTCCGCGACCGGTCCGGTCGTCGCAGTGTCGAGCGCGCGCGCGACGTCTTCCGATTTCACGTGGAAGCCGTTGATGTCATTGAGCCAGCCGTCCCAGGTCTCGGCCACCACCGGCAGGCTCCACCAATAACCGGTCTTGTCCGCCGCGCCGCGCGCGAGCCGCCAGGCGATGACCGCGTCGCGCGCGACACCGACGCTGTGCGTGTTTGTGATCACGACCGGCCCTTCCAGGAAACCGCTCTCTTCCACCCACGCCGTCCCGGTCATTTCGCCGTTCCCGTTGAGGCTGAAGCTGGCGGCGTAAACCGGGTCGTTGACCGAGTCGTGCCCGCGCGGCAGGATCGCGGTCACCCCGGTGCGGACCGGCCCCTTGCCGACTTCGAGCTTTCCTTCGCCGCTGCTCAACGTCGTAAAGCCCACCATGACCCCGGCGACGTCGGTGATTGCATTCAGTTTCCCCGGCGTGCCGTCGAATGGAACCCCCAGCGCGCGGGCGCGAACCGCCGGTTTCGTCGGCGGCGCGGTCTGCGGCTCGCGCGCAAAGAGCGCCGTCGACGTCACCAGCAATGCCAGACCTGTCCCAACGAATTTCCTCATCATGTTGGGACAGGATTAACAGGATTTTACAGGATTGAAAGAGGCTCGGGATTCTCCTTTCCGCCGTCCCAAAATCCGAAAAATCCCGTTAATCCCCGTCTCTTTTCCGAATTTCTATTTTCGCCTCCAGCGCGACGCACTAGATTGGGCGCGTGAGCTACCAGGTTTTTGCGCGAAAATACCGACCGCAGACCTTCGAGGACCTTGTCGGCCAGGACCACGTCACGCGCACGCTGCAAAATGCGGTCGAGCAAAACCGCCTCGCCCACGCCTACCTTTTCGTCGGCCCGCGCGGGATCGGGAAAACCTCGACCGCGCGCATCCTGGCCAAGGCGCTCAATTGCATCAACGGCCCCACCACCACGCCCTGCGGCGTCTGCGACAACTGCAAGGAAATCGCCGCCGGCAACAGCCTCGACGTTCTCGAGATCGACGGCGCGAGCAACAACGGCGTCGAACAGGTGCGCGAACTGCGCGACAACGTTCGTTACGCGCCGGCCAAGGCGAAATACAAAATCTACATCATCGACGAAGTGCACATGCTCACGTCGCAGGCCTTCAACGCCCTCCTCAAGACCCTCGAAGAACCGCCCGAGCACGTAAAATTCATCTTCGCCACGACCGAGCCGCAGAAGGTCCTCCCGACCATCCTCAGCCGCTGCCAGCGCTTCGATCTCCACCGCATCCCGGCCAACCTCATCGCGCAGCATCTGCAATTCATCGCCGGGAAAGAAAAAATCACCCTCGAGCCCGCCGCCGCCCACGCCATCGCACGCGGCGCCGACGGCGGCTTGCGCGACGCCGAGTCGATGCTCGACCAGCTCGTTGCCTTCTGCGGGGAAAAAATCGCGGAGGCCGATGTGCTGAATGTCTTCGGTTTCACCAGCGAGCAAACCATCGCCGGGTTCACCGAAAAAATCCTGCGCGGCCAGACCTCTGAAGCGCTCGCCGTGCTCGACGAGCAAGGCGCCGCGGGCAAGGAAATGATGAAGCTGATGGGCGACCTCATCGCGCACCTGCGCGATCTCCTCGTCTTCAAGGTCCGCCCCGACGCCCTGGCCGACGAAGCCGCGCCCGAAATCCAGTCGTCGTTAGGCGAAGAAGCCGCCCTGGTCGAGACCGACCGGCTGCTCGAGCTGATCGAGCAATTTGCCGGCGCCGAAGGCCGGATGAAATGGGCGCCGAACAAGAAGCTGCATTTCGAGGTCGCGGTCATCAGGGCGATCCAAACTCTGAGCCAGGTCACCCTCAGCGAAGTGCTCGACAACCTCACCGCCCTGCGCGGTGGCGGCGGCG
>JALYQE010000038.1 GCA_030855965.1 Verrucomicrobiota bacterium
AATGGTTGCCCTAATTCTTCGGGGCGAGATCAGCCACGATTTTCTCGAAGCGCGGGTCGCCGCGCAGGTTGTCCCAATACGGGTGCAGTTTTAGATTGCCGTAGTTCAGCGTGCTCGGGATGCGGAGGGTGGCCGCAATTTGCTGGAGCGCGAGATCCTTCTCGCCGCACCAGGCGAAGATAACTCCGAGATATTTCATCAACTCCGCGCCGTCGAGCGCATCTTTGGTGACTGGTAACAGCTCGATCGCGCGCCGCCCCTCGCGGATCGCTTCTTCCTTGCGACCGAGAGCGGCGTCGATCAATCCCAGCACAGTGTAAACCGGGCCGTAATCAGGTTGTTCGCGCTGCGTCTTTTCCACTTCGATACGAGCGGCGAGAAATGCCTTTTGCGCCGCCGCGGTATCTCCCGCCGCGCGCGCCGCCAGCCCCTCACAGAAGGGACGCGGGAAGTTAATATCGGTGGAAGTGCCCGTGGCGGGAATGGCCGCGATAGCGCGGGCGGCGGCGGCCGGGTCGCGCTCGCTCAGCGCGAGGTGTAACCATTGGTCGGCGAGATCGGGCGCGGAGTTCGGATTCTCGGCCAGCAACGCTTCGATGGTTTGGTGGAGCGGACGGGTATCGGCGCGCCACTCGTAGTCCACATAAGCGCGGGTGATTCGCGTCTCGAGATCGTGCGGCGCAAGCTCGAGGGCGCGGTCGAGGGCGGCCGCCATGGCCCGGAACTGCCGCAGTTCCTCATAACTGGCTGCGACCTGCTGGAGGACGAAACCGTTGCGCGGATCCAGTTGCAGCGCTCGCTGCAAGCTGCGGGCCGATTCATTCCACAAACCCTGGCGCCGGTCGATGTAACCGGCCAACTCGAAAGCCTCGGAATTGTTAGGCAGAGCGCGCTGAGTCTGAGCCAGCTCGGCCCGGGCCCGGTCGTAATCGAGATGGCAACGGTAGAGGAAATTGGCCTTCGCGAGATGGGTCTCACCGGCCTCCGGACGCAGGCGAATGACCGTCTGCAGAGCCGACTCGGCCGAAGCGAGACGGGCGGCAGTACGATCAAAACCGAAAAAATAAATATAGTTGTGGGCCGCGGCCAGCTGACACCAGGCAAGATAAAATTTCGGATCGCGGGCGACCGCTTGATCAAGCACTTGCACCGCCTGCAGCAGCTTATCGTTAATTTGAGCGCTCGATACGCTTGCGACGAGGGTCTTGCCCTGGACGTAAAGTGCGTAGGCGGCAAGATCGCGGGTCGGTTGCTCGTCGATGGCGGCTTTTTCTTCCGGCGAAACGGTGGCGTGCAGGTGAGAGGAAATTCGCTGCACGATGTCACCCTGCATTCCAAAGACGTCCCCGAGCGCCCGTTGGTAACTGACATTCCACAACCTGGCTCCTCTGCGAGCGTCGGTCAGTTGCACTGTAATCCGCGCGGTTTCGCCGGTGCGACTCACCGTTCCTTGCAGAATATGGCCGGCTCCCAGACTTTGCGCGATCGCACGCAGGTTGCGCGGCTGGTCTGGAGCATAGCTGCTGACGGAAGTGCGGCTGATCACCCGCAAATCGGCGACTTTTGAGAGCGCGTTGATGATGTCATCCTGGACCGCTTCAGCGAGCGACGATTGCTGTTGCTGTGCCTCACTCAAGTCCGCGAACGGAAGGACCGCGATGCTTTTCTCCGGAAAAGATGCGACATAGGCCGACTCCGCCGAGGCGGGCGCAGTGATCTGCGGGGCGAGCCGGCGCGAAAGACTCCACAACCCAAAGCCGAGCGCAAAGGCGATCGAGACCAAAACGAGGAAGGCGATCAATGCGCGCCAGCGCGGAGGACTTAAAGGCACGGAACCGGCGGGCCGTGCGCATGGTTTCTCGGATTGAAAGTCGGGCCGTTCTCTCGGTTCGGCCGCCGGGGTGGTGTGGAGCTTCATGGAACAGTCCTGATCGTGGTGGTGGGAGCAAGAGATGTTCCAGCAACACGGCAGACTTCCGGGCGTCTTCCCGAGCCGGTGAAATTTTTTCCGCTGGGCGCGAAAGCAGCTTTGAACGTCTTGATATTACCATGCTCAACCTGCGCGACCGCCCCATTCGGCAAAAAATCATGCTCGTGATCATGTTGATCTCGGGCGTGGTGCTGCTGCTCGCCTTTGCCGCCCTCTTCTATTTTCAAGCCTACACTTTACGGCAGCAGTCCGCGCACGAGCTCGCCGTCGTCGGTGAAATCACCGCCCACAATTGTGCCGCTGCCGTCATGTTCAAAGACGAGGATGCCGCCGCGCAAATCCTCGGCGGGCTAAAAACGATGCCGCAAATCGTGAGCGCGCGTTTGGAATTGATGGACCGGCAGCGGCTGGCGTTTTTTGGCGCGGCGCGCGACGAGATCGAGATCAGGTCGGCCCGGCCCGAGGCGGGCTTCCAGATTCACGGCAATCGCATTCTGCTTGCGCAACCAGTTCTGCTCAATGGCAAGCGCGAAGGAACGCTCTACCTCCTGGCCGATCTGCACGCCATGACCGCGCAACTGCTCAGGCTTTTCGGCGGCATCTTCGCTCTCGTCCTCGCCGCCTCGCTTCTCTGCGCGTTTGTTCTCTCGAGTCGATTTCAACGGTTCATTACGCAACCGATCCTCAGTCTCGCCGGCACCGCGCGCACCATCGCAGACCAGAAGGATTATTCCGTCCGGGCGCCAAAAGTGTGCGGCGACGAAGTGGGCTTTCTGACCGACGCGTTCAACCAAATGCTCGCGCAGATCCAATCGCAAGACAGCGCTTTGCAAAGCGCGCAGGGAAAATTGCGGGATCAGGTCGACGCGCTCCAGCGCGAGATCAGCGAGCGCCAGCGTGCCGAAGCAGCCCATGCTCGTCTCACCGCCATCCTGGAAGCGACACCCGACATCGTGATCAACGCCGACCCGAGTGGGAAAGCTCTCTACCTGAATCACGCCGGCCGGGAGCTCCTCGGACTGGGCGACGGAGACGACCTCAGCGCTTTGAAAATCTTCGACCTGCAACCGGAGTGGGCACGCGCGATCGTGCGGGAATCCGGCTTTCCCATCGCCTTGGAAAACGGATCCTGGGCCGGCGAGACCGCCATCTACGATCATGACGGTGCGGAGATACACGTCTCGCAGGTCCTCATCGCGCACCGGAATTCCAAGGGCGGCGTGGAATATCTCTCGACGGTGATGCGCGACATGACGGAACGCCGGGAGGCGGAGGAAGCGTTGCGCGTTTCGCAGCAAAAGTTGCTCGAAACCTCCCGGCTCG
The DNA here is from genome assembly GCA_030855965.1 of Verrucomicrobiota bacterium. Lineage (GTDB taxonomy): Bacteria > Verrucomicrobiota > Verrucomicrobiia > Chthoniobacterales > UBA10450 > Palsa-1392. The sequence goes on from JALYQE010000038.1 coordinate 3,254, forward strand.
CCGGAATGGCGGAGGTGGCCACAGGCGTGCTCCACAACGTGGGCAACGTGCTCAACAGCGTAAACGTCTCCGCCAGCCTGGTCGTCGAAAAATTACGCCGCTCCAAGGCGCCCAAGCTCGCGCAAGCCGCCGCCCTCCTGACCCGGCCGAATGGCGACCTCGGCGAATACCTCACGAAAGACGCCAACGGACAGAAGCTGCCGGGTTATCTGGCGAAGCTGGGAGAATTTTTCGTGGCTGAAAACGCGGAGCTCCTCGTGGAAGCCGATCAACTCGGGCGCAACATCGAGCACATCAAAGAAGTCGTGGCGATGCAGCAAAGCTACGCCAAAGTCAGCGGCGTCTTCGAAAATCTGCCTCCGCATCAACTGGTCGAGGATGCGCTCGCCATGAACATCGGCGCGTTCCAACGCCATCAGGTCGTGGTCGAGCGCCAATTCTCAGCGGTACCGCATGTCCGGGTGGACCGGCATAAGGTTCTTCTGATTCTCATCAACCTACTGCGCAACGCGAAATATGCGCTCGATAAAGTGAAACACACCGACAAGCGGATCACCGTTTCCATTTTCGCCGCCAAGGAACTGAGCGCGCACATCGTGGTGACCGATAACGGGATCGGCATCTCGGAGGAAAATCTTACCCGCGTCTTCGCGCACGGTTTTACGACCAAGGAAGAAGGCCACGGCTTTGGATTGCACAGCGGCGCACTGGCGGCGCGCGCCATGGGCGGCTCCCTCTCGGTGGCCAGCGCCGGCCCGGGCCACGGTGCCGCTTTTACTTTGGAACTCCCACTCGCCGCGACGACACCGAAAACATGAACAGAACCGCCTTAACATCTCAGCCGGAAAACCGCCGTATTCTCGTGATCGACGATAACCCGTCCATTCACGAAGACTTTCGCAAAATCCTCAGCCCGCCCGATGCGAAACTAACCGAAGGACTCGATGCCGATGAAGCAGCGCTCTTCGGTGAAACCGTCGTTGCTCCGAAGTCGTGGAGTTTTCAGATCGACTCGGCCTTTCAAGGCCAGGAGGGGCTGGAGAAAGTGCGCGCGGCCACCGCCGGAGGCCTTCCCTACGCGGTGGCGTTCGTCGATGTGCGCATGCCGCCGGGATGGGACGGGATCGAGACCATCTCGCGCATCTGGAAAGATTTTCCCGATCTGCAGACTGTCATCTGCACGGCTTACTCGGATTATTCCTGGGACGAAATCGCCAAGAGCATCGGAAACACCGACCAGATGCTTGTTCTCAAAA
>JALYQE010000111.1 GCA_030855965.1 Verrucomicrobiota bacterium
AGCGCCTTGATGATCATGAGCGGGATCAATTTTTCCGGGAACTGGTAGGGACCGTAATTGTTCGAGCAGCGGGTGACGATGACTTCCTGGCCAAAGGTGTGATGGCAGGCGAGGGCGAGAAGATCGGCCCCGGCCTTGCTCGCGGAGTAGGGGGAGCTGGGCTCGATCGGCGATTGCTCGGTGAAGCGGCCGGTTTCGCCTAACGACCCGTAGACTTCGTCGGTCGAGACCTGGATGAAGCGCTGCACCCCGTGGCGGCGGGCGGCGTCGAGCAGGATGCTGGTGCCGACGATGTTGGTGTGGATGAAATTTTGCGGGGAATTGATGCTGCGATCGACGTGCGACTCGGCCGCGAAATTGATCACGGCGTAGAACTGCTCCTCGTGCAGGAGGGTGTCCATCTGGTCGGCGTTAGCGATATCGGCCTGGAAAAATTCGTAGCGTTCGCCGTGCTCCTCGACCACGCCGTCGAGATTGGCGAGGTTTCCGGCGTAGGTGAGGGCGTCGACATTCGTCACGTACGTCGGCTTGTAATGTTGCAGAATGTAACGAATAAAGTTACTCCCGATGAAGCCACAGCCTCCTGTTACCAAGATGCGCATTGACGCGCTACCTAGCAGCGGTGACGAATCCGCGCGAGTGGAAATTGACTCGCCGCCGTCGCTCTTCGCGGACCGTTTCGCGCGGATTGACTGGATTTTCTGGGGCATCATCGCATTCGGTGCGGTCTTCCGGTTTTTTCTCCTGAGCATGAAACCGCCCCACTTCGACGAGGGGATCAACGGCTGGTTCGTGGACCAGATGATGAAGAACGGGTTCTACCGCTACGACCCGACGAATTATCACGGGCCGCTTCATTTCTACGTGCTCTTCCTGGCACAGTCGATTTTCGGCCGGCACATCTTCGCGCTCCGGCTGCCGGTCGTGCTCGTGAGCCTGGCCTCGATTTTCCTGACCCTGAAGTTTGAGCCGTTTGTCGGGCGCTGGGTTTCACGGATGGCCGCGCTCGCGATGGCGGTTTCTCCTGCCTTTATTTTCTACGGGCGCTATTCGATCCACGAAGTCTGGCTGCTCTTTTTTTCCATGCTTTTCATCTTCGGGCTGCTCGGGCTCTGGAGATTTGGCGCGCGCGGCTACCTCTGGTGCGTCGGGGTCGGCGTCGCGGGGATGATCCTGACGAAGGAGACTTACATCATCCACATCGGGTGCGCGCTGATCGCGGGCGTTGTGCTCTGGATTTCGCACAAGTTGAAGGAAATGCCCGGGGTGAGGCCGGCGCCGCGACGGTGGGACCTCATCGACCTCGCGATCGTCACGGGGACGATGATCTTTTTCATCGTCTTCTTTTACTCCGGCACGTTCTTCAACTGGCCCGGGGTGAAAGGGCTCTACCAAACCTTCGCTGTCTGGTACCAGACCGGCTCCAAAGGCAACGGGCACGAGAAGCCGTGGCCCTACTGGCTCGAGCTGGTGCTGCACTACGAATGGCCGGTCCTGATCGGACTCTTTCTTTGCGGAGCGTGCCAATTTTTTCGGAACTACGTCATCCGCTATCTCGCGATCTACGGCGTCGGGGTCTTCGCGGCTTACAGCATCATTCATTACAAGACGCCCTGGATTATCATCAGCATCGTCTGGCCGCTGCTCTTCGTCTTCGCGGCGGGCGTGGTGGCGGTGAAGATTCCGCGCAAGGCTTTCGTCATCGTGGGAATGGCGGCGGTCGGTTTCGGCTTCGGGGTCCTGGTCAGTTATCTTCTGCAACCGGACGCCGTCCGCGCCGCCTGTTCCTGGGGAACTTACCTGCGCGAAACCGTCACGATCACGCTGGCGGCAACGAGCACGAGCGCGGTCTGCGGCGAGATCGGCCAGCGCCTCTTTGCCTGCGCGCTCGCCTTTTCGCTTCTCGGGGGCGGACTGGGTTTCCTCACGGAGAGCGCCTTTAAGTTCAGCGACGCCATGATGCGCGGCGTGCAGCGCGCCGTGGCGGCGATCGCTCTTGTCATGTCGCTCGGGGTCGCGATCCAGCTGAATTATTTCCGCTACAGCACCGACACCGAGCCGTATGTCTACGTCCAGACCTTCGACGACATCTTTAAGCTCACGAAACCGGTCATGCGCATGGTGGATAGCAACCCGCTCTATCACCGGATGGTGGGACATTTCATCCGCACCAGTACTTATCCATTTCCGTGGCTGCTGGGCGATTTTCCAAATGTCGGCTACTACGAGCAAAGCAATTCCCCGGGAAAACTCGACGCCGATTTCCTCGTCGTGCAGGAGGACCGGGTCGCGGAGGTAGAGAAAAAGCTCCACGAAACTTATTTCACCGAGCCGATGACCATCCGTCCCTACCAGGACACCTCCAAGCTCTACCTCAACGCGAAAACGTTCCGGAAACTTTACCCGCGCAGACAACCTGACTTTGTCGGGGCGCCTCTTCCGACGCCGGCCCGACC
>JALYQE010000128.1 GCA_030855965.1 Verrucomicrobiota bacterium
CGTTCCCTGATCAATGCCATTCTGCGTCGCGCCCTCCGCGAAAAGGCTGCCCTAACGAATGCAGCCGCGGCGCAATCGCTCGCGGTTCGTTATTCCACTCCGGAATTTCTTCTCGAGAAATGGTCGCACCAGTTCGCCGTCGCGGACGTGAGCGCGCTCTGCCAGTGGAATAATCAGCCGGCGCCGGTCTATGCGCGGATCAACCAGCTCAAAATCACCGTCGCGGAATTCCTGGAGCGCTACCCGGAGAGCACGCTCATCCCGGGAAGCCGCAACTTCGTCACCCAGCGCGATCCGGGTGCGGCGTTGGCCGCGGGCGATTGCTACATCCAGGATCCAAGCACGGCGCAGGCCTGCGAAATGTTGCAGCCGGCGCCAGGGGAAAGCGTCCTCGATGCCTGCGCCGCGCCCGGCGGCAAAGCGGCTTACCTCGCCGAGATGATGCAAAATCAAGGCACCCTGACTGCCGCGGATCAGGACGACACTCGGTTGCAACGGGTGCGCGACAATTTCACTCGGCTCGGCGTGGCGAATGCGCACAGCGTGTGCTGCAACTGGACTGACGAGGAATCGGTCCGGGCGGCCAACATCGCCGCGCAATCCTTCGACCGCATTCTGGTCGACGCGCCCTGCACCAACACCGGCGTGATGCGACGCCGGGTCGATGTCCGCTGGCGGTTGAGGCCGGAGGATTTCGCGCGGATGCCGCGGCAGCAGCTCGCGATTCTGCGGGCCGTGGCGCCACTCCTCAAGCCGGGCGGTTCGTTAGTCTACAGCACCTGCAGCCTGGAGCCGGAGGAGAACGAGGAGGTCATCGCAACGTTCCTGAATGAGCGGCCGGAATTTCGCCTAACGACTTCGCTAACAAGCCTGCCCTTTCGCGATTATTTCGACGGCGCCTTCGCCGCGCGGCTGGAACGCTCCCCTCCGTAATCGTGCTCGTGCTCATGCTCGTGATCGATCTGGACCGATTATGATTACGAGCACGAGCACGATTAGGAGAGCCCGGTTTGCATCCATTCCCTGCGGTGGAATGATAACGCCTTATGCAAGACGCCCGTTTCGACAAACTCGCCTCCCTCCTGGTTGACTATTCCACCGAGCTCAAAAAAGACGAGAAGGTCTTGATCGAGTGCTTCGATACACCGGATGAAATGACGATCGCGCTCGTCCGTGCAACCCGGAAAGCGAATGCCATTCCCTTCGTCCAAATCCAGCGCGCCCAGGTCACGCGCGAACTCGCGCTCGAGATCGATCCGCGCGCACTCGACTTGACCGCCGCCCACGAACTCGCCCGGATGAAAAAAATGGACGCCTACATCGCGATCCGCGGGAGCAACAACATCAGCGAGTTGGCCGATGTCCCGACCGAGAAGATGAAGCTGGTCGCGAAAAAATTCCGCCCCGTGCAGGACTACCGGGTGCAGAAAACCAAATGGGTCGTCCTGCGCTGGCCGACGCCGGCGATGGCGCAGCTCGCCGGAATGAGCACGGAGGCGTTTGAGGATTTCTTCTTCAAGGTTTGCACACTCGATTACCGCAAACTCCAGCCCGGGATGAAAGCGCTCAAGGCGCTCATGGAAAAAACCGACAAGGTCCAGATCAAAGGCCCCGGGACCGATCTCCGGTTCAGCATCAAGGGCATCTCCGCCATCATCTGCGGCGGCGATCGCAACATCCCCGACGGGGAAGTGTTCAGCTGCCCGGTGAAGGATTCCGTGCAGGGTCACGTCACCTTTAACGCCCCGAGCATTTATCAGAGCACGGCTTTCGATAACATCCGGCTCGATTTCCGCGATGGAAAAATCGTCGAGGCGACGAGCAACCAGACGAAGAAATTGAACGCCGTCCTCGATTCCGACGCGGGCGCGCGCTACATCGGCGAGTTCTCGTTAGGCTGCAATCCCTTCATCATGCATCCGATGCGGGACATTCTCTTCGACGAGAAGATCGCGGGCTCGTTCCATTTCACCCCCGGCCAGGCCTACCAGGAAGCTGACAACGGTAACCGCAGCCAGGTCCACTG
>JALYQE010000155.1 GCA_030855965.1 Verrucomicrobiota bacterium
GGTCCGTGCGAAGTGAGATAGGGCGTGCGCGCGATCTTCGCCAGGTAAATAAGCATCCCCCGATTCTCCGGCCAGAGGCCCTGCGATGAGCCGCAACCTGGATTATCTATGCACGAGTAGGAGGGGAGGAAGTCCAGGCCGCTTAACTCAGTGGTGAAGGCCGCCATGCCCAGCTCGCCATAGGCCCAGTCAATCGAACCTCCATCTACTGGATACAACTGATCGATGATCGAGCCGAAAGGGTAGCCGTTCCCGCCTGCGTTCGCCGCTGACATGTGTGCGGCGATATTGTTCGTCTCAGCATAGTTAGGCATGCGCGTGCTACTCCAACCCCACGGAAAGAGATTGACTGGCACAACGGTGTGGATGTTCTGGTAAACGCCCGTGGCCGTGATCGGCGCCGGGTCGGTGTCGCCGGGGCCCCGCTGGTCGGGAACGAGGGCACGAAGCATGTTGGTGATGGCCATAGTCTCCGGCTCCGATCCCGCCGAAGTTCCTCGATAGGTCTGATCGCACGCAAAACCGCTCGAGCCGTTGCAGCAGCCCCAGCGGAAGGGGAAGTTGCGGTTGTTGTCGACGCCGAAGTGATTCGACGAACTGGGAGGCCAGGAACACCCGCCGCCTCCGATGTTGTCGCCGTTCTTGCGGTAGAGGTACGGGCTGTTGCCGTTGCCTCCCGCCTCGACGATGTGGTGACCGTCCGGGTTGACTTCGGGCATAAGCCAGATGTCGTGATAATCCAACAGCCAGTGAATATCGGCATTGGTATTATAGTTATCGAGCAGGTAGTCAATCAGGCGGATAACGACTTCCGGCGTAGCGATCTCGCGGGCGTGGATATCGCCGTCCACCCAGAGGACCGGTTTGGGGCCTGGTATGTTGCGGTTCGTGAGGCGGAGCGCAAACAGGTCATAGCCATTCCAAGGGCTAGGGAGGACGCACTGGCCTGGATGGACCTTGCACCAGGAATCGCCGATATCTACCTTCTCCACCAGAGTAGGAGCCTGGACCACCTTCTGGTCCAGGAAAGCGTAGATCTCCTCCACCGACTTATAGCCGCCAAAGAAAGTGTCGCGCATGATTTGCGGGTCGCTCAGGTTGTGACTGCTGTTCTCGTCAATCTCCACCCGGAGACCGCGCGCCGTCAGGCCCTCGTAGAGAGCGCGATCGCGGATGACGGTGAGAAAGCCGCCGGTCGTGGTGACTTCTTCCGGGTTGAGTTCCTGGGCCAGTTGGTCGCGCTCGGCGCGGTCGTGGAAGTAGACGCGCATCACCAGCGTACTGTAGTTATCGGCGATTGAACTCTGGTCGCTTCCTGCATTCCCTGCCACAACCTGCGCTTTGCTGCTTTGGCCACTCGGCTGCTTGGGGCCAGCCGCCAAGGCGAGACCGGCCAGAGTGACCGCGGCGAGGACGCAGAAAGCGGACAAGACGCGTCTCACGCGCGCCGATGATTTCTTGGCCGAATTTGCTGTGTGAAGATCGTTGTTTCTCATTTTTGGATGCTCGTTCATGGGGCATCTGTTTCATTTTCCGAGGCCGACTCCCTTCTGCTTCCAAGATTTCGGCACTGCGCAGCAGTGCATACAAACCTTCGAAAGATAGCAAGGTAAAAGGGAGATCACCGTGCAGATATTGCGCGACGAGGACTCTGGCCGGCGTTGCTCGCTGGGCCGTGATTACCGCGGATATCGGCATGCCGCTCGCGCCTTGGCCAGCGCGAAAATCGACAGCAACGCGGCTCGCTCCAATGTTTCAACAGTCTCCTGGACTTGACGCCTGCCGGGCGATTCAAAACTGGCCGAGAATTCAAAACTGTCTTTGCCCAAAAGGTCTTTAACGAATTGACGCTGAAAAATCTTTTGCGAGACAGAAAATTGATTTTGCCAAAGGCGCGGGTCGCGCACTTCTGATATTTCTTTTTGGTGGAACGCCCTTTCGGGATTGCTGATCAAAATGGAAGTAAGAAGGAGAATTGCAAGGGGCAGAGCTTACTATCGACACCGCTCTGGTGACGCGTGACTCTATACTCCAGACTTGATCTGCCAGCCTCGCGGAGCGTCGGCCTAACGGAGGAATTCGTTGGGTTCGGCCAGACTAAACCCGGGCGTGTGGCGCGAAGTGGCCCAACCAGAAGGCGTGCGGGAGTTGAAAGGCTGAAAACCTGAGACGCTGAAATGCTGTTTGGCGAAGGTTTTGGCGTTGCGCAAATACCAGGCGGCGTTCAAGTCCGCGCCGGGCTGTTCCTTCTGATCTCCGAAGGCGAGCGGGCCAGCGGATGTTGCGCTTGCAAATTCAGGTGTCTTTTGGCCTGATCTCGCCGGTGAACAAGCGTTTCAGTTCGTCGCTCAAATCGAGCTTACCTGCCCAGTAGGCGAGGTAGTCGTTATCCAGAGCGGTGGCCTGGACGGCAACGACTCCGGCCGCATCGCCGAGTTGACGGTCGGAGGGCGAGATCCGATTCCAAAACAGTTTATGCAAAATCACATCTTCGGCGGTCGAGATCCATGCCGGTTCACCGAAGAGTGTTGCCTGAATGCGGCGGCGGAGCATTTCCTGATCGAACGGTTCAGGTCCGGCCAGCCAGAAATCCACCTTTAGCGCGGACCGAGTATCGATGGCGTTGAACTGATGCGGTGGCTCAAAGACGGCGCGAACAGCGGCGGCGTCGATGTGGAAGTCTTCCCTGAATTCCTCCATGATCTGGGGCACCGCCCCGGCCGGAAATTGCACGACGAAATCAAGATCGTGTGTCGTGCGTGGAATGCCCCAGTAGTTGCTCGCCATCGAGCCGGTGAGGTAATAGACGACGCCGGTCCGGTTTAAACGGCGCAGGCAATCCACCAGTAGCTCGCGCTCATTCAAGATGCGCGGGCCAGTTCGAGGCGACGGCGGAGCAATCGCTCCACTTCGGCGGCGTCGGCTCCGGGGTGGCCGTGGCGAATTCCCTCGCGCGCGATGTCGCAGGACATCTCATGCAAATCGAGGGCGATCGACAAGCGCTCTTCGCCGGTCATCTGCCGATAACGGTCGATCTGTTTTTGCAAGGCAGAGGCCGCGTTCACACGTTCTTCATAGACGAAGCGAGTAGGCATGACAATCGGCGACGCCGTATCTTCGCCGGTGCGGCTCCGGTGGAACGGCGAGAAGACGTGCAGGAGTTGAAAGGCTGAAAAGCTGAATGGAGCGAGCTGGGGAGCCGCGACATAGGCGGAAGGCCGCGAGGTAGCGGTGACTGAGCAGGGCGGCGAAGGAATCAAATGCTGAGACGCTGCCGTAACGGATGCGCAGCAACTCCGAATGTTTTCGCGAGCAAGAAGGCCGGGCTTTCCAGGGCGGAAATTGGTTGGCTCGCTCACGACCGAACCCGTTGCGCTGCCTCCTCGGCTTGAAATTTTCAGGCAAGATTCGTCTGGATAAATGTCGCGCTGGCGTGGATGTCGATCTGGCGCCCGCCTTCGCCAAGGCTACGGCGCGGCAGGCAGTGATGTGAATCGCGAACGAGTCATAAGTTTGTCTGGACGAATCTTGGGCTCGCGTGGACGTCGATTTGACGGAGAATTGTGTCGCCGGAGTTAACGAAGCGATGTGGAGTGCCCGCGGGGATGACCACGATGCCACCGGCCTTCACTTCGCGTGTCTCCTCGGCAACCGTGATCGTGGCCGTGCCGTCGATCGTGAAGGCGACTTCGACATATGGATGGGTATGCAATGGCGGGCCCTGGCCGGGCTGGGCGGTGACGATATAGGACGAGAACGGCGTGCCATGTTTTTCGCCGACGAACTCGTGCGACATCCCGACAAAAGGCAGTTGATCAAGATTGAGAAAGCTCATTCGTCAATATACGAGCGATCGCGAATTGGCCTCGACTCCGTCTCTTAACTGGCACTCGTACTCGGCAACGTCGAAATGCCCCGGTCGGACCCCAGACTTCCGTAGAGCGCCACGACTGCGCAGTAAATCCCGTAGCAGATAACGCCGAGAGCGGTGATCCCGAGCAGCCAGGGACCATACGGTTGCTGCGCGAGGGACTTGAGCGCGCCGCCAAATCCCCGCACTTCGCTCGCATCGGCCTGCCAGCCGGCCTGGACGAGGAAAAAAGCGACCAGGAGAAAGACGAGGCCCCGGGCAAATAAGCCCATCTTGGAGATCCGATCGATCCAGTGCCGCTGTCCCGCGGCTCTGCCGTCGAGGTTGAATTTGCTGCGATACTTTTCCTTGATCGCCCGGTTCCATTGCATCAGCCCGACAATGCCCACGGTGATCCCGGCAAGGATCACGAGCCATGGTCCGAAGGGCATCTCCAGCACCTTCGCCGTCATGCTCCGCGCATCGCCCTCTCCATCCCCGCCGCCCTGGCCGATGACCGCGCGGAAGGATGCGAGAGCGAGGCCGCAATGGATAAGGGCGCTGACCAAAAAACCGCCCCGGACGGCGATCCCTTTCGCGCCGCTTCCTTTTCCTTCGGCGTCGAATGCCCCCGCAAGAAATCGCCAGAGAGCGTAACAGGCGAGCCCGATCCCGAGTAGCACGAGCAGCACCTGCCCGAACGGTTGCTGCCCGATCTCTTGGATCGCTCCCTTTGATCCCGTCGTCCGGCCTCCGGAACCGAAGGCGGCGATGCCCGCCAGGATTCCAACAACGAAATAAACCGCGCCCTTCGCGGCATAGCCGATTCTGCCGACCACTCCGGACCAACTGGGAACTTCAGGTGTACTCATGCGACTGGTTCGCATTCCGGGCGACCGGCGAGTGCAAATTGTGTGAGCGCTGGGTGAGGGCGGTGAGAAAATAACGGGTGCCTTCGCTCGATCATTAGGTGCAGAGAAAAAGTTCGCGTCGATGGGGTGAGGAAACCTGCGGGATTCGACCTGGCCCTGCGAGTGGTCGATCGCTATTTCGGCCGCGAGGTAGCGGAGCGCACGGCCATCTGCATGGAGCACGAAGGCAAAGGCTGGATGGTTTAGAAGCTCCGGGTCGGCGAGGCGGCCGAGCAGTGACGAGTGCCGAGCAATGGGTGAGTATGGCCGATGGAAATCAAACGACGAGGCTCTCAACCGTCCCGTGAGGGGCCGGCGGATTGGTTCACCGGCACGGTGCGGATCGAGCCGCTCTTTGAGGCGCCCGCGCCGGCGCGCGTCCGCGGCGCGCGGGTGACCTTCGAACCCGGCGCGCGCACCGCCTGGCACACCCATCCGTTAGGCCAGACGCTGATTATCACCGAAGGCTGCGGCCGGGCGCAGCGCGCGGGCGGGCCGATCGAGGAGCTGCGGCCCGGCGATGTGGTCTGGTTTACACCTAACGAGAAGCACTGGCACGGTGCGACCCCGGCCGCCGCGATGACACATCTCGCGATCCAGGAAGCGCTCGAGGGCGAGGTGGTGAACTGGATGGAGCAGGTGAGCGATGAGGAGTATGAGAAGTGACGAGTGGCGAGTGGCGCCTTCGTGCGCACATGCCGCTTGTCGCTTCGCGCGCGTTGCGATAGACCCAGCTCGATGAAGCTTCTCTTTCTGCCGGTGTTCCCGCTTCTGGTCGCGGCGCAAATGTTGTCGGCGGAGCGGTTGCCGATCATCGATATGCATCTGCACGCGCGCCGCGCCGCTTATGTCGGCGCGAATCCGCCGCCGATGTGCGCGCCGTTTGCGGTCATGCCGCGGGTGGATGCGGGGAAACCGGGCGAGTTTATTTTCAACGTCGATCCGCCCTGCAAAAATCCGATTCCGGCCGCCAAAACCGATGAGGCGGTCATGCGCGAGACCATCGCGGTGATGGAGAAACGCAACATCATCGGGATGGTCAGCGGCGAGCCGGAGCTGATGAAAACCTGGCGACCGGTGCCAAGCGATAAGAGGCTAAGCCGGCGCGCGCGGTCATTTTTAGATTCATTTCCCCACTGCGCCTAACGAGAAAGGATTAAGGAAATGTTTTTTCCAATTGGTGACGACAATTCATCCCGGAGAACGGTGCCCTTTGTCACCTACGCCCTGCTTGCCTTGAACCTGCTCTTCTTCTTCGTCGAGCTAAATGGCGGGCAGCCTTTCATCGAGCGCTGGTCGGTCGTGCCGAAGCGCCTCCTCGCGAATCCCGGCGGGGATTTCCTTACTCTCTTCACCTCCATGTTCATGCATGGCGGGTGGCTCCATCTCGGAGGAAACATGCTCTATCTTTGGATCTTCGGCGATAACGTCGAAGACCGTTTCGGGCACGCGAAGTATGCCTTCTTCTATTTCCTTTGCGGGCTCGTGGCCACCGCCGCGCAAGTGATGGTCAACCCCGCCTCAGGCATTCCCAACCTCGGTGCTTCCGGGGCGATCGCGGGGGTGCTGGGTGCTTACCTCTTATTGTTTCCCAAGGGGCGGGTTCGCGTCCTGTTGGGGAGGGGAGTCGTGCCGATGCCGGCTTTGGTCGTAATTGGTTTTTGGATTCTCCTGCAATTTGTGAACGGGATCGGCGCGAACGCGCAGACATCGGAAACCGGCGGCGTCGCCTACATGGCTCACATCGGCGGGTTCGTGGCCGGTTTGATCCTCGCCTTTGTCCTCCGCGGCAAGGCCGGAGAGATCCGCGACGAGCGACCGCGCCGGACGTGACGGTCTCGACGTCCTGCAAGATCACGCACATCCCAAAGCGGATGGGAAAGTGTTTGAGGGCTTCTGCCGGACCAGCCAATCTCGCTCCCACACCAATGAAAAACCATTTAACTCAGCTAAGCAAATCACCTTGTGCCTCGTCACCGCCGCGTTCGCGCTCGCCTTCAGTGCGTGCGATTCCAAACAGGAAAATGCGCGCGAAGACGCGGTCGAACAAAAAGCCGATAGCATGGAAAACAAGGCTGACGCCGTCCGCGATGGCGCGGAGATGAAGGCCGATGCGATCGAGGAGCAAAAGTCGACGTCGCACGACCATTCGACCAATGCGACCCTGGAAAACCAGGGCGACGCGACCCGCGACGCCGCGGAAAAGAGCGCTGACACGCTCGAAAACCAGGCCGACGCGGTCCGCGATCAGAGCCCGGTCCCCACTCCGTAATTATCAACCACGTTGCGGCGGTCGTATCCTGCCGCCGGGGGTGCGACCGCAGGTTCCGTTGCCTCTTGCCTCGGTCCCCAAGGCGGTCCGGCTGCCGCCTTCGAGCAACGCGATCTTTACAGCGCCCTGGCCCCGCCTACAGGGAGATCATGACGCACATCATCGAACGGCGACGGCAGGCCGCGCCGTGCCTAACGCCGCAAGCACTGGCCTGGGATGGAAACGAGTTTTGGCTCAGCTCGCGTGATCTCGGGTCGCTTTACCGGCTGGAGCGCGAGACCTGGAAGGTCTCGGAGGAAATCGACCCGCCCGGAGTCGTCTGGGCCGGGGTGATGACGAACGACGGCTGGCGATTCACCATCGGCAAAGGGCTGAACGACGATCGCCACGTCTATCGCTACACCGCGGCTGAGGGATTCGTTAGGCTCTTCGCCTGTCCGGAGTTCACCGGTTCCTATCTCAGCTTCGATGGGAAACATCTTTACCTGAGCCAGTGGTACAAAGGAGAGATCCATCAGTGTGACGACGCCGGAAACATCTCGCGCACGATCGCCATCGGGGCGGAGATCTGCGGGCACACATTTGCGGATGGGAAGCTCTACGTCCTGCGTGGCCGGGAAAACAAGGATGATCCGGGCAAGCCCGAGGAGTGGAAAATCGCGCAGCTCGACCCGACGGAGAAGACGCCCGCGGTCGAAGACCTGGCGGAGGTTCCGTTCGCCGCGCGCTCGCTCGCGTTTGACGGAGAAAACTTCTGGTCAAATCACCGGGCCGCGAACGAAACGGTGGCCTTCGCGTTGCCGCGTTGAAGGAGGGGGAATGCCGACGCAGCGGCCGCGCGCCCAGGAGATGTTCTGTTCATTTTAGGTGAAATCCTTAAACGTTTAAGATTGAGCCGGCGGCGTTGGCGGGGTGTTAAAAATCACACGTTCAACCAACGGTTGCGAGCAGCGGCGAGCAAGAGGGGTGAGGGAGACACGGCGGGTCCGGAATTCTACAGTTCCGGCACGCTCGATCCGCGACTGCTTCTGGCCGATGTGAAAACCCTGCTCCTGGAAGAAACCAGAACGTCGCAACAATAGCGTCGCGTTTTTCAGCCCCACAATTCCCGCGAGGGAAGGCCGATCGTCCCGTTGTCGTAGGCCAGCCGATGATGGCGATCGCCGGAAAGAAGCAGCGGACCGTCCAGGTCCACGTAATCCGTCGCGCGGGCGAGAAGACGAACCGGCGCGATTCCCAGGGAAGTGCAGACCATGCAACCGAACAGCAGTTTGAGACCAAGCGCGCGCGCCTGTTCCGTCAACAGGAGGGCTTCGGTCAGGCCACCGGTCTTATCCAGTTTGACGTTGATCGCTTCGTAGCGCCTAACGAGCCGGGGCAGGTCCGCGGAGGTGTGACAACTCTCATCCGCGCAGATCGGCACCGGATGGTCCAGAGTTTCGAGGACCTGGTCGGCGTCGGCGGGAAAAGGTTGTTCGATGAGCTCCACGCCTAACCGGGCGAGACCGGGAACAATTTTCCGGTAAAGCGCAGGAGTCCACGACTCGTTCGCGTCGACAATCAGGCGGGCGGCAGGCGCCGCTCCCCGGACCGCTTCGACCCGCGGCAGATCGAGGTGATCGCCGCCGAGTTTCAGCTTCAGGAGAGGTGATTTGGCGTTCGCCTTTGCCGCCGCGGCCATTTTCTCCGGGGCGTCGAGGCTGACGGTCAAGGCCGTTTCAACGGAGTTCACAATCTCGATTTTGGCCAACTCCCACGCTCGTTTGCCGGTCGTCTTCGCTTCCAGGTCCCACAGGGCGCAATCGAGGGCATTGCGGGCGGCGCCGGGCGGCAAAAGCTTTTGAACCTGCGCGCGATCGACCGCGCCGTTCGCGGCGAGTGGTTCGAGCTGGGCGAGTGTGGTAGCGGCGTTTTGGCCATAACGCGCAATGGGGACGGCTTCCGCGCGACCGAGGTGCTGGCCATCGCTGACTGTGACCACGATGACACTTACTTCGGTACTGGTGCCGCGAGCGATCCGAAAAGGCTCGTCCA
>JALYQE010000183.1 GCA_030855965.1 Verrucomicrobiota bacterium
CGACGGAGTCTCGCCCTACCGATGAGTCACGCCTTTCCAGTCCCTTGCCACTTTCGCGTCCGAATGGGATAAACACGCTCACCTTTTATGACTCCTGTTAAAGTTTGGCTCGGCTATCCCTATCCTCTCGGCGCTACCTGGCTCGGCAATGGCGTGAACTTCGCGATCTTCTCGGAGGCCGCCGCCTCGGTCGATCTCTGCCTCTTCGATTCCCCCGACGCGCGCCAGGAGAATATCCGGATTCCAATGACTGAGCACACGGATCAGGTCTGGCACATTTTCCTTCCCGATGTGCGGCCGGGGCAACTCTACGGTTTTCGCGTCTTCGGTCCTTACGATCCTGATCGCGGTCTGCGCTTCAACAGCTCCAAGCTCCTCCTCGACCCCTACGCCAAGGCGATCTCCGGTCGGATCAACTGGGCGGACGAGATGTTTGCCTACGTCGTCGGGGGCGAAGCGGAGGACATGGCGCGCGATTTCCGCGATGACGCCTGGGGAATGCCGAAGGCGGTCGTGATCGATACCACCTTCGATTGGGGCGATGACCAGGCGCCGCGCACGGCGCTGCACAGCACGATCATTTACGAGATGCACACCAAGGGCTTCAGCAAGCTGAATGAGAAGTTGCCCGAGGAAATTCGCGGAACCTACGCCGGCGTCGGCCACGAGGCTTCCATCGCCTACCTGAAGGAACTCGGAATCACCGCGGTGGAGTTGCTCCCGGTCCAACATCACGTCAATGACAAGGCGCTGGTCGATCGCGGCCTGACGAATTATTGGGGCTACAACACCATCGGATTCTTCGCGCCCGATCCGAAATTTTCCTCCACCGGCGCGACGGGCGGTCAGGTAACGGAGTTCAAAGAAATGGTGCGCAATCTCCACGCCGCCGGGCTCGAGGTGATCCTCGATGTGGTTTATAATCACACCGCGGAGGGCAACCACCTCGGCCCGACGCTCAGCTTCCGCGGGATCGACAACCAGGCTTATTACCGCCTCATGCCGGAAGATCCGCGCTTCTACCTCGACTTCACCGGGACCGGCAACACCTTCAATCTCCTCCACACCCGCACGCTCCAGCTCGTGATGGATAGCCTACGCTATTGGGTGACGGAAATGCATGTCGATGGTTTCCGCTTCGATCTTGCCTCCACTCTGGCGCGCGACGCGAACGGGGTGAACAAGCTTCACGCCTTTTTCGAGATCATTCACCAGGACCCGGTCATCTCGCAGACGAAATTAATCGCCGAGCCGTGGGACGTGGGTGAAGGCGGCTACCAGGTGGGCAATTTCCCTGTCCTCTGGGCGGAGTGGAACGGGAAGTATCGCGACAGCGTGCGCAGTTTCTGGAAAGGCGACGAAGGAAAGATCGGCGAACTGGCCTATCGCCTGACAGGAAGTCCCGACCTTTATCAGCACAGCGGCCGGCGCCCTTACGCGAGCATCAACTTCATCACCGCGCACGACGGTTTCACGCTCAACGATCTCGTCAGCTACAACGACAAGCACAACGAAGCCAACGGCGAAGACAATCGCGACGGCGACAACAACAACCACTCCTGGAATCACGGCGCGGAGGGTCCAAGCGACGATCCTGAGATCAAGCAACTGCGCCTGCAACAGCGCCGAAATTTTCTCACCACGCTCTTCCTTTCCCAAGGCGTCCCGATGTTGACTGCGGGCGACGAATGGGCCCGCACCCAGCAGGGGAATAACAATGCCTACTGCCAGGATAACGAAATCAGCTGGCTGAACTGGAACCTGGACGACGAGCAGAAGGCGCTTTTCGATTTCACCAAACGCCTGATCCAGCTCCGGCACGATCATCCGGTTTTCCGGCGACCGAAATTTTTCCAGGGACGCCGCATTCGCGGGTCGGAGATTCGCGACGTGATGTGGTTCAACCCCGGCGGCGGCGAGATGAGCGACGACGAGTGGAATTCGCCCTTCGTTCGTTGTCTCGGGATGCTGCTGAGCGGCGATACGATCGACGTCCAGACTTTTGAAGGCGAGCCGATCCGTGACAACACCTTCCTGTTATTGATCAACGCCCATCACGAGCCGCTGCAATTTGTCCTGCCCGGGCAAAAGGAAGTGGAATGGGAACTCATTCTCGACACCGCTTCGGCCGAGGGATTCTCCCAAGCCTCGCAAAAGGTTGTCGCCGGCGATGAAGCCGAAATCAAAGACCGCGCCACCATGCTCTGCAAGCTTGCGACCGGCTCGACCGCGCAGGCCCGCCATGAGTCGTGGAAGAAACGACAGTTCTCCGCGCCCCACAACGGCGAAGCCAAGACGGAAAAGCCGGAAGAAAAAAGCGCGCCGGCTTCCGCGAAAGAGTGAACGCAATATGCGCGCGGCGCACGATCCTGTTATGGTAATACCATGGCACCGACTTCACTCATCGTTGTCGCCGATCGCGGCGGAATCAAAGCCTACAAAGTCAACCAAACGCCGACCCGCGGCGCGAGTCTGCAACTCGTGCAGGCGTTCGACATCACCGACGCGCACGGACGTTACGACGCCAAACTGACCGACCAAGCCGGGCGTTTCCCGGTCAGCGACGGCAACGGCCGCCACGCCAACGCCATCGCGGAACGAACTGCGCTCGAAACGGAAAACGATCGGCGCATCTGCAAGCAGCTCGCGGAACACATCACCGAAATGGTGAAGCGCGAAGCGGCCGACGACTGGTCCTTCGCCGCGCCCGCCTCGATCCATGCCACCGTCACGGATTTACTGCCCGTCTCGATCCAGACGCGCGTGGTCGAGCATGTGAAATCGGATCTGGTGAAAATCGAGCCGGCGAAATTGTCGTCTCATTTCCGATCCCTTCAGCCGCTCTGATTTTTCTTTGTCTTCGACTTCAAATCGAAGCTCCCTGGCGCCGATCTGAAATCGACGAGCCCGCACTTCCTATTCGGATGATCGGATTTTTTACGGTATAGTCCGGCATGCAATTACCGGTGGAAATCTCATATCGGGGTGTCGAGAAATCCGATCAGCTCGAAATACTCATCCGTGATAAAGCCGCGCGCCTGGATCGGTTCTGCGATCACATCAGCCGCTGCGACATTGTCGTCGAACATCCGAATCACTCTCAGCATTCAGGTAATCCATTCCGGGTGCGAATCGACGTCACCGTTCCGCCGGGGCACGAACTGGTCGCGAACGAGAAGCAGGGCGCGCATGAAATGCACGAGCCGCTCAGCAAAGTGATCAACGACGCCTTTAAGACGATGGAGCGCCAGCTCAAGGCGCTCGTGGAACGTCAGCGTCACCAATAGATCCGGCCACGATCTTCGTCCGCGCCGTGGGCCCTTCGCTCGCGGCCCGCGGGCGCGCTCAAGCGCCGTAGGATTTGCTGAACTTTTTCTTCGATTCCGGTTCCGGATCCGTCGAAGGCGCAGCGCTGGTGGGAGCGGGCTGAGCGTCTTCCGGGGTCGGCGCCGTCTCCGGCGCGATCTCCGGCGATGGGGCGGTGGCCGCGGTGGGGTGACCGCCTTGCGAGGCTTCGACAAAAGCCATCTGCAAACTGGCGAGCGCATTGCGCAGGACGGTGGACTCGTCGGTCGTCAGGTTCCCGCGGGTCTTCTCCTGGATCATGACCAGCTGGTCGATAAACATCCGGGCGACCTCCAGGTTCACTTCCGCCTGCCCCGTCTGCGGGTTGGGGATTTGCCCGAGGAAGAGCGCGGCGTTCTGCGCCTGCATCATGACGAATTCGATGAAACGCTGGGTCATTTCTCCGGACTGAGTGGTTTTTTGAACTTCGGCCATAGGATGTGAGTTGGTTGAATGTCTTTGGTTGAAAGGGTGATTAAAGCTTCGGCCCAGGACGAACGGTCGCAAGCACGTACGGTTGCTGGAAATATTTCGCCGCGACCCGCCGGATCTCCTCCGGGGTGATTTTATCGATTTCGCTTTCGAGTTTTTGGTAATGGTCGAACCCGAGCCCGTAAAGTTCGTCCAGCGCCGACATGTAGCCAAAGGAATCGTTGCTTTGATTGGCGATCCGCTGCTGGCCGATGAGTTTTTTCTTGGCCCGGGCCAGTTCGTCTTTCGTTAGGCCAGTAGCGGCCAGCTTGGCGATTTCGTCGAGGAGCGCGGCCTTGACCGGCTCCAGTTTTCCCGGGTCGGTCCCGAGGTAAAAAGCGAAAAGACCGGAGACCAGGCCCTGCATCTGGCTCGCCCCCACGTAGTAGGCCAGGCCCATCTCTTCCCGGATGCGGACAAAAAAGCGCGAGCCCAGGTCGCTGCTCGCCTCGTCGATCAATTCCAGCGCATAACGATCGGAGCTGAACATGTCGGCGCCGCGATAGCCCACCATCAGGACGGCCTGGGCTTTCTCCTTCAACTCTTCCACCGCCACCGTTTGCGCGAGGACAGGCGCGGGCGCGGTTTGCTGCAGCGCGAGCTCGCCCGCTTTCATCCCGGCGAGTAATTGTTCGAACAAGGCCCGCACCTCGGCGGCGTTGACGTTGCCGAAAATGGAGACGACCCCGTTCTTCGCCACGACGTATTGATCGCGAAACGCGAGCAGATCCTTTTGCGTCAGTCGGCCGACGGATTCCGCCGAGCCCTTCCCGCGCAGGGCGTAGGGATGCCCGCCAAAAAGCGCGCCGCGCAAAATGTTCCGGGCCACCGTCGTGAGCTGCTCCTCGTCATCGCGGATCCGGGCCAGCTGCACCTCCTTTTCCCGCGCCACCGCTTTCGCCGGCATGGTGGCGTGGAGCAGGATGTCGCTCAGCAATTCCGCGCCCAGGCGCAGATCGGGCCGGGTTACGTCGAGGGAAATGCTGAAGCTGTTATTGCCGGCGTCGCTCC
This sequence comes from Verrucomicrobiota bacterium, assembly GCA_030855965.1. Lineage (GTDB taxonomy): Bacteria > Verrucomicrobiota > Verrucomicrobiia > Chthoniobacterales > UBA10450 > Palsa-1392. Next base: position 4,828 of record JALYQE010000183.1, read on the forward strand.
CGAGGTTGCCGCCGACCGCTTCGATCGTGTCCGCGATTTGCTCGGCCGTGCGCGTTGTCGTGCCCTTGACGATCACCTTCGCCATCAGGCGCGTGATTCCATTCGTCGCGCGCGACTCCGCCAGCAGGCCGCCCCGAAACGTCGCCACCATTGAGACGAGCGGCAGTCGCGGATCTTCCCTAACGAGAAGGCGAAGGCCGTTGGAGAGCTCAAATTTCTCCACTTCACCGGCCGAGACTGCGACCGCCTCCGTCGCCTTCGGGGCGAGCGTGCCGCGCGGGTTTAACGAGACTACGGTGAGGTTGTCTTCCACCAGGTAGCGCCGGGCGACGCGCTGGATGTCGTCGAGCGAGACCTTCTGCATCGCCTCGAGATAATCGCGGGTGAAATTCAGGTTGCGCGTGACGAACCAATTCGAGCCCAGATCGGAGGCCTGGCCGCGCATGGTGGTGAGCGAGCCTAACGAATGGCCGAGCGAAATCTTTTTTGCCTTCGCCAGCTCGGCCGCGGTCGCGCCCGACTCCTGCAACTCTGCGATGATGCCGAGGATCATGCGCTCCGCCTCGACCCGGTGCTCGGGCTCGAGAGTGGCGTCGATGCCAAGCAACCCGGGATCGCCCGGGGTGTAGGAAAAAGCGGAGATTCCGAAAACCAGACCCGCTTCCTCGCGCACCCGCCGATACAGCCGCGAGCTGCGGCCATCACCCAGGATGGTCGAGAGCAGATCGAGCGCCGGGACATCGGGATGAGTGATTTCCGGCACGTGCCAGGCGAGCGCTAGCCGGGTCAACTCGGTCGGGAACTCTTCGTTCACCTCGCGCCGGCCCTGCTGCGCCGGCTCCTGCGCGATGTAGGGCGGCGGGAGCGAGCGGGCGGGGTAATCCGCAAAATATTTCTCCAGCTGGGCGTAGATCTCGCCTGCGTCGACGTCGCCCACGATGACGAAGGTGAGATTGTTAGGCACGTAGCGCGACCGGTAATATTCCAGCACGTCCTGCTGTGTGAGCTGATCGAAGATCTGGATCTCGCCGATCACCGGCAGGCGATAGGGATGGCGCTGATACGCGGTCTTGAAGAGGAGCTGCCCCATCATCCGGTCGGGATCGTCGGAACACATCGCAAACTCGCGCCGGATGACTTCCTGTTCCTTGCTGTATTCCTCCAGCGGGAGGGTCGAGTTCATCGTCGCGTCGGCCAGGATATCGAGCGCGCTGGCCACGCCCTCGCGCGGGACGTCGATCCAGTAAACCGTCCGGTCAAAGGAAGTGTAGGCGTTGATGTAGCCGCCCTCATTCTGCACGCTTTGCGCGATCGCATTGGGCGAGCGCGTCTTGGTGCCCTTGAATAGCATGTGCTCGAGAATGTGCGAGAGACCGGCGCCGAGATGCCGCCCTTCGTCGATGCTCCCCGTCCCGCACCAGGCCTGGACGCTCGCGACCGGGGCGCTCCGGTCGGTCTGCACGATAATCGTTAGGCCGTTAGGCAGAGTCCATTTCTGGGCCGTGACCGGCGGGAAGGAAATGGCGGCGGAATTTCCGGGCGGAGTGGTCTGGAGTCGGGTCGTGGTCAACATGGCGGCAAAGTCGAGCGGATGGCCGGGGCCGGTCCGCTCATGAAATTTTCGGCGCAGGCAGAGCCGGGGGCAACTTCGCCGGCGCGGCGGCGCCTGCGGGCAGGAACGGTTTTACAAAGGCGTCTTCGAAGGTGTAGACCGACTTGAAATCCTCCAGCGAATCCTGCTCCGTCTTCCCAAAAATCCCGGCGCCGATGAGGTTGAAAACCATCTGCCCGATATCCTCGCAGCGTTCCACTCCCCAGTAGGAGAAAACGGTCAGCGCCATCGGACCAAATTCCTTCAAGGCATAGAGCCGCACACCCTCGAGCAATTCCGGGCCGGCGACGTGACGGACCGCGGCGCCTTTCGATTTCTTCTGCTGCTTGGTCGTATAATCGAGCGCGTCGCGCAAAAAGACGTAAGCGTCGCGATGATAACGCTGGTCGGTTGCGACGATGGAATCGAGCGCTTCGGCAAATCCAATTTTCTGCATGGCAAGGGAGCTGCTCAGGAGGGGAGCGAGCGCTATGATAATCAGCAACTGCTTCGTGAGCAAATGGTGTAAGGTCTGATATGCGCCTGGTTCTCCTCTCCCTCTTCTGCGCCCTGCTCACCACCGCGGCACCGGCCAACAACCGCGCCCTCGGCGCCGCGGACCAGCGGGAACAATTGCGGCACGAGAAATTTCTCCAGGAACACCCGCGATCCGCCGCCGCCCACGCCAGCTACGCGGAGTTCCTGTCCGAACATAACAATCTCCGGGCCGCCATCGCCCACTGGAAGACGGCGCAAGAGCTCGCTCCCCGCAACGCCGCGATCGCGAATGCCCTGGGTGGCGCCTACCTGCGGACGGGGAAAGCCGCTGCCTCCGCCGCCGAATTTGCCCGCGCCATCGGGCTCGACCGCAAAAACGCCGCTTATCATTTCAATCTCGCCAACGTCCAGTTCATGCTCCGGCACGACCTGACCGCCGCCTGGCAGATGGAAATGCCGGAGGTGCTCCGGCTCGCTCTGGCGGAATTTCGCGAGGCCAGCCGCCTCTCGCCTAACAACGTCGAGTACGCCCGCGCCTACGCTGAGACCTTCTACGGCGTCCCCGATGCCGACTGGGCGGAGGCCGAGGCCGCCTGGAAACACGTGCTTTCGCTTTCGCCCCAGGGGGATTTTATTTACCTGCAGCTCGCCCGCGTCAGCCTGAAACGGGGCGACGCCGAGAGCGCTCGGCAATTTCTCAACAAGATCGTCGACGTCCGGCACGACGGCTTGAAGCGCAAGCTGCTGGCGCGGGCCGACCTCCTCTAAGGAGCCGCCTTTAGTTCGTCTGCATCTCGAACGAGTCGAGATAAACCGAGATCGGATCGCGCCGGCGCGGAAGCGCTTCGTCCTCTTTCCGGCGTGCCTCGATCAGCTGCGAGAAAACACCGCTGCTCGTCTTGCTCTGCGTGGCCTCGAACCAGTTGAGGTAATCGTCAATCGCCGTTCCCTGCTGCTCGATCACCGCTCGGTAGCTCGCCACCCGCGCCAGCCGCGGGGCGACTCCGCGCGTCTTGCCGCGGGCTAGCACCTCCGTCAGCTCAAAAGCTTCCTGCACCAGCGGCCGGTAGGAGGGATGCGCCTGCGCCCCGAGGAGTTGCAGGCGCTGGCCGACCTGCCCGAGCGCTTCGCGGTAGCCCGGCAGTTTTCGATAAGCGTTGAACTCGCCTAACGAGTAGGCGCGTTCCGTGCCATCCTGTGCCGGGAGAGTGAAGCGCAAAGCCTGGTCGAGCCGGGTCGCCGTCTCCGCCGCACTCAGCATCTGGTAGCGGTCGTTCGCGGAAAGCCCGGCTACGCTCAAGGCCCACCATTTACTGGGAGCGCGCCCCAGCGTCTCCGGGAAATGCACCCGCAAGTCGGCCAGGCGGTCGTTAGGCGCGTCCGGCAGGTCGCGAATGAAACCCGCCAGCTGAGAGTTGCCGCCCGGGGCGTTGAGGAGCAACTGCACCAGGGCCCGGGAATAGGCCGAGTGCAGCCGGCGGGAGGGCGCGTCGAGCTGGGCTCTTCGCTGGCTGACGATCTCTTCCAACGGCGCAATTTTTTGTCCGCTCATAATAGTGCGCAACAACTCGGCATCGTCATCCGCCTCGCGGCCCGGCTCCAAGGCGAGCACGCCTTCGACGAGCCAGTCGGGCGGAGTGACGTAAGGCGTGCCGGCCGCGATCTGGGCGCGGTCGCGATACATCATTTCGACCAGGATCGCGCGGAGGAGCGCGCGCTGCACGGCGCGGCCCTTCGTTTCCCCGGTCAGGAGCAGGTTGAGCTGCAGCTTCAATCCGTAGCCCAGTTGGCTGAGATCGAGTTGCGCCAGCGGCGCGTCGGGATAATTCGCGCGCGGAAAATCGAGATTCACCACCAGCGGCGTCTTCCAGCCGTCGCGCTGGCCGAGGAGCCGGAGGAGGTTCGATTTAGTCCGCTCCCCGAGCTCGCACATCGCCCCGCGCACCCGGACGTCGGCGCCGTAAACCAGGAACTGCCGCGAGGTGCTGATGCTCCGCGGTTTGGCGGCGGCGAATCCGGAGGCGATCGTTAGGCAGAGTGCGACTCCGAGGGCGAGGAAGATTTTGCGCGCGGCCGGCATGACGAAGGGAGCGGAGAATACGCGATCTTTGACGAAAAAAGGAGCGGAAAATTGCGGCCCGCCATGCTATGCTGGTAGCCGTTCAACAAAGGATAATGACTATGAAGATAACCAGGACTTTGACGATGATAGCGATGATCGGCGGCTTGCTCGCGCTGGCCGCACCGGCGGAAGCGCAGAGACGCGGCGGCGGCAACCGTGGCGGCGGCGGCGGCAACATGGGGAACGTGAACCGCGGCGGGCATTCCAATCATAATCATAATTATCCCCGTTTTCATAACCGCGGCGGGGTGAATTTTTATTTCGGCGGGTTTTACCCGGGATTCTACGGGTATCCTTATTATGGCTACCCCTACTACGGCTACCCGTACGGTTACGGGTATGGCTACCCCGTCACCGCCTACCGCTCCTACGATCCGCGCGGGATCTACGAAGGGCGGATCGTCCACCCCAACCAGTCCACCAACGACGGCGGGGGCAAGGATGTTTCCATGGCCAGGCGCGTGCAGCGCCAGCTTTCGGCGACCGGCTACTACCGCGGCGCGATTGACGGCGTTGTCGGCGACGGCACCCGCAGCGCGATCCGGAGCTTCGAGCGAGACAACGGGCTGAAGGTGGACGGGCGAATCGACAATCAGCTGCTCTCGACGATGGGCCTCGGCTAGGACGCCCGGGGCTCGTTAGGCGAAGGTGGCGCTCAGCGCCGCACGATCAGCGTGACCGACTGGGGATGGAACTCCACGCCGGCCAGGCGCGAGACGGAGTTGCGTTCGCGGGCCAGGCTTTCCCAGGCTACGCCGAAGAGAACGTCCGCGTATTTCATCACCGCATGATGAATCGGCAGCCGGCCGATGTATCCGCCGGTGCTTTCACCCGTGACTTTGCCATTCGCGATCGTCACCCGGTAGGAGCTGCCGCTGAAGATCGAGAGCTTGAAGAGACGTCGCTCGATGTGAACCGTGCATCGCCCTTCCTGCAACTGCACGAAGACGCGCTTTAGGGGAAAGAAACCTTGTTGCGACGGGCTGTCTTTGCGGCGGACGGTCGCGGCCAGGTAGCTGTTCACCTGCTCTTCGTTGTAAACCAGCGTCTGCGGCTGCTGCGAGGAGAGCGCGGACACCATGTCCATATTGATCAGGGGAGCGAAGCTGTAGCTTTTCGGCGCCGGCGGCAGCTCGGGCGCCAGGAGCATCACGATCACCGCCGCGACACCGAACGAGCCGAGCAGCACCTTGGCGAATTGAACCGCCAGGTGTTTGGCCTTGCCCCGGTTGGGCGAAAACATTTTCTTCAGATGCTGGCGGGTCCGTTCTTCGCTCGGCCCTTCCTCCGCCGCCTTCCCTTTCAAAGCCGTGCGATCGAGCCGCGCGCCGCAGTTGTGGCAATAAATCCGCTCGACTTCGTTTTCGTGCTGGCAATCAGGACAGATGAGCTTGGTCATGACCCGGCCTCTTTTTTCGATTTCGTTTCCGCTTTTTTCGCCGGCGCGGCGGCAGGCGCCGCGGCTGGCGCGGGCTTGGGCTCGGATTTGCCGCCGCCGCTTTCGCCACTGCTTTTATCACTCCCGCCGGACGATTCTTTCTTCGCGCCTTCCTTGTAGGAATTGCTTCGGTAATCGGTGATGTAGAAACCGGAGCCCTTGAAAATAAGGCCGGCTCCCGTCCCAAGAAGGCGCTTCACTTTCCCCTTCCCCCACTTCGCCTGGCGGCAGAGTTCCTTTGGGCAGACCGTAAACGCTTCATCTCGCATCGATTGGTAGGCGTCGAAGTTTTGCCCGCACTTTTGGCAGGCGTATTCGTAGGTGGGCATGAAATGAGCTTGTTACTGCGAGATGGTCGCCATTCTCAGCAAATTTAAGCAGAATTCAAGCCGCACCCCGCAGCGGCGCTCCACGCCGGGTCGCCTTGACTTTGCAAAGGTGCCCGCGTTACTTGCGCTTCCCGTCCTCAAAATGCTTTTCTCTCGCTCTCCTCTACACCTTTTTTCCGCGGTTGCCGTCCTCGCGCTGGCCTCGTTCACCGGCTGCGGTGAAGATGATCCGCGGCTCGTTTACGGCGAGACGCAATATCTCGGCGGCGTTTATGGCAATGCCCCGGTCGCTTCGACCGCGCCGACCGACAGCGTCTCCTACTGGGATGGCGATGGCGTGCCCGGGAAGCCCTCCATCCGAATCAGCATCAGCGAGCAGCGCGCCTATTTTCATAAAGGCGGAAAGCTGGTCGGGATCTCGCAGCTTTCCACCGGCCGTGAAGGCCTCGATACGCCTACCGGGACCTACAAGATTACGCAAAAAGACGTCGACCACGCCTCCAGCCGTTACGGCGATTATGTCGATGCGTATGACAATGTCGTCGTCCCAAATATCGACAACGAAAAAGATCCCAAGCCTCCCGGGACAAAATATAAAGGCGCGCCGATGCCCTATTTCATGCGGATCGTCGGCGGTGTCGGCATGCATGCCGGTTATCTCCCGGGCTATGCTGCCTCGCATGGGTGCATCCGGATGCCTGAATTCATGGCCGAGGAGTTTTTCCAAAACGTCCAGAACGGGACGCCGATCACGATCGAGCGTTAGTCTCCCTTTTCCGCCGCATCCGCAGGGTTGCCCGTCGTCGCGCAGAGGTTACACTCATGCTCTTCGCGAAATGATCATCATCACCCAACCGACCGTGACCGATGCGCAGATCGACCACATCGTGGCGCGAATCGAGGAATTTGGCCTCCGCTCCCAGGTCATGCGAGGCGACTCGCGAGTCATCATCGGCGTCATCGGACCCGACGAAGTGATTCGCGAAAAACCGATCGGCGCCATCCCGGGGGTCGAGTCGGTCGTGCCGGTGATGAAACCCTACAAGCTGGTCGCGCAGAAAGACGGGATCGCGCCTCCGCCGGTCTCGATCGGTGGGGTTGCTTTCGGGAGCGGACAGCGCGTTGTTCTCATCTCCGGTCCCTGCTCGGTCGAGAGCAGGGAACAGCTTCTCTCGATCGCGAACTCGGTCAAAAAATCGGGCGCACGCGTCCTGCGCGGCGGGGCGTTCAAGCCGCGTACGTCGCCCTACAGCTTTCAGGGTTTGGGCGAGGACGGACTTCGCATTCTGGCCGATGTGCGCGCCGAGACCGGCCTCCCGATTACGACCGAGATCATGGATACGCGCGACCTCGCGATGATGGAAAAATACACCGACTGCCTCCAGATCGGCTCGCGCAACATGCAGAATTTCGCCCTGCTTAAGGAAGTCGGCCGGAGCAAACTCCCCGTCCTTTTGAAGCGCGGTTTCAGTGCCACGATCAACGACCTGATCATGAGCGCGGAATACATCATGAGCGAGGGAAACCCCAACGTGCTCCTCTGCGAACGCGGCGTTCGCACCTTTGAGACCATGACCCGCAACACCCTCGACTTAAACGCCGTCCCCATCCTGAAAGCCAAAACGCGGCTTCCGGTGATCGTGGATCCCACGCACGGCATCGGTTTGCGCGAATACATCCCGCAAATGGCGCTGGCCGCCGTCGCCGCCGGGGCCGACGCGGTCATGATCGAAGTCCACCACGAACCGGAACGCGCCCGCAGCGACGGCGAACAGGCGCTCCGCCCGGAAGTCTTCCACGATCTCGTGAGGCGAATCCGGGCCGTGGCGGAAGCGGTCGGGCGCGAACTCTAGGCCCGCGCGCGATTGAACTTCCCTCGCCTTTCGGCGAGAGCATGACGTGGAAAAACCGACCGGCGTCGACCTGCTCCAAACCGCCGCGAAAGCAGAACCGATCGCGCGCCAACTGCAGGCCCTGCGCGAAGGCGAGCGGCCGGTGGTTTTCTCGCACGTCATCACTTCGGCCCGTGCCTTCCTCGTCGCCACTATCGCGCATGAAACCCGGGAAACGCTCTGGATCATTTGCCCCAGTGTTCGCACCCAGGATCTCCTGCATGAAAGCCTGACGAACTGGTGCCCCGACGCGCTTTTTCTCCCCGAGGCCGAGTTCCTGGCGGTCGAGAACATCCTGCCCGACCAGGAAATCGCGGCCGAGCGGCTCGCGCTCCTCAGCCGGGTTGAACAAACGCGCCAGCGCCGGCTCATCGTCGCGACCAGGGCCAGCCTTGAGCAGCCCGCCCCGCCCCGCGGCGCGCTCCGCGCCGCCGCGCTTCGACTTCGGCGCGGCGCCAGCGAGTCGCTCGAACGGATCGTGGAATCGTTAGGCGGGTCCGGCTATGAGAGGGTCGCGCAGGTCACCACCCGCGGGCAGTTCGCGGTCCGGGGCGGGATTCTCGATTTCTATTCCTGGCAGGCCGCGGCGCCGGTCCGGGTCGAATTTTTCGGGGACGAGATCGAATCGCTGCGCGAGTTCGACCTCGATGCCCAGACTTCGCAGCGCAACCTGAACGAAGCCGAGTTGTTGTTAGGCGCGGCGGAAGACCAGAGCGGCAAGGTCCTCGACTACATCGCGGCGAATCATCTCCGGCTCGTGATCGAACCGGAAGAGAACGAGGCGGCAGACATCGTCATCACCGAGGGCACGCGCGACGCGGCGGTGGAAGATTTCAGCGGCGCCTTTGTCGATTGCGAGATCGGCGAATTCGATACCGGCGAGTTCATCATCGCGGAAGCAAAACGGCAGCAGTTCTTCGCCCGCCTCGCGGCCTGGCGCGAGAGCGGCGCGCGGGTCGTGATTTATTTCCAGACCGAGGGCGAGATCGAGCGCTTCCGCGAGATCATGGCGGACGTCAGGATCTCGTTAGGCGGGGTTGCTTTGCTCGAGGGCACGCTCGGGCGCGGCTTTTGTTTTCCCGCCGCGAATCTCGTCGTCCTTGCCGCCGCGGAAATCTTCGGGCGCGCCCCGACGCACGGGCGCCGCCGTCTCCAGCGCACGGCCAAATTTGGCACCCATCGCGCGCAGATCGATTTCAGCGAGCTCAACGAAGGCGACCTGGTGGTTCACCTCGAGCAGGGCATCGGGCGCTTCCACGGTCTGCAGAAAATCGGCGAGGACGATGCGGCCGAGGTGCTGGTGCTGGAGTTTGCGGAAGAGGCCAAACTTTACGTGCCGCTGGAGCAAGCTTTCATGGTCTCGCGCTACGTCGGGGTCGGGAAAAAATCGCCGCCGCTCAGTTCGCTGGCCGACGCAAAATGGAGCCGGGCAAAAAAGAACGCGGCCGCCTCGATCTTCGATTACGCCGGCAAAATGCTCGCGCTCCAGGCCGAGCGCGAGACGCAGCGCGGCCACGCCTTCGGCCCCGACACGAAGTGGCAGCTCGAGTTTGAGCATTCCTTTCCCTTTCGCGAAACGCCCGACCAATTGAAAGCCATCGCCGAGACGAAAGGCGACATGGAAGAACCGCGCTCGATGGACCGCCTGATCTGCGGCGACGTCGGTTTCGGGAAAACCGAAGTCGCGATTCGCGCCGCCTTTAAGACCGTCATGGAAGGCAAACAAGTCGCCGTTCTGACCCCGACGACCGTCCTCGCCCAGCAACATTTCGAGACCTTCCGCCAGCGCATGCTCGACTACCCGGTCCGGATCGAAATGCTGAGCCGCTTTCGCTCCCCGGCCGAGCAGCGCAAGGTGCTGGAACAACTGCGCGACGGCGGAGTCGACGTCGTCGTCGGCACGCATCGCCTGATCTCAGGCGACGTCATTTTCAAAAATCTCGGCCTGGTCGTGATCGACGAAGAGCAGCGCTTTGGCGTTTTGCAGAAGGAGAAATTCAAGGAGCTCTTCAAGCTCGTCGACGTCCTCACCCTCTCGGCCACGCCGATTCCGCGCACGCTTTACCTGTCGTTAGTCGGGGTCAAAGACATGTCGACGATCGAGACCCCTCCGCTCAACCGCCTCCCGGTCGAGACCGTCATCTGCGGCTACGACGAGCGCATCATTCGCGACGCGATCAACCGCGAGCTCGAACGCCAGGGGCAGGTCTACTTCCTGCACAATCGCGTCATGTCGATCGAGAAAACGCGCGACCGGATCGCCGAGCTTTGTCCGGGCGCGCGGGTGGAGTTTGGCCACGGGCAGATGAGCGCGGACGAACTGGAGACGGTCATGCAGCGCTTCGTTGCGGGAGAAATCGACGTTCTGGTCTGCACCACGATCATCGAGAGCGGGCTCGATATTCCAAACGCCAACACCATCATCATCGATCGCGCCGACCGTTTCGGGCTGGCCGATCTCTACCAACTCCGCGGCCGGGTCGGGCGCGCCGAGCACAAAGCCTACGCCTACCTTCTCCTTCCCCGCGACATGATGACCGGCGGCCTCGCGCGCAAGCGGATCAACGCCATTCAGCAATACAGTTCGTTAGGCGCGGGCTTCCGCATCGCCATGCGCGATCTCGAGATTCGCGGCGCCGGCAGCATCCTCGGGACGGCGCAGAGCGGGCACATCGTCGCGGTCGGGTTCGATCTCTATTGCCAGCTCCTGAAACAGGCCGTCGCGCAGTTGAAAGGCGAAAAGATCAAGCCGCGGCTCGAGGTCGACACGCGGCTCGATTTCGTGGCCACGAACGAAGGCGAATTCCTCGCCGCCGGCCCGAAGAGACTTGTCCCTGCCTTCATCCCCACCGGCTACATCAGCGACGCCGCGCTCCGCATTCAGGCTTACCGCGCGCTGGCCGAAGTCACGACCGCGGAACAGCTCCAGCGCCTGCGACGCGACTGGCGCGATCGCTTCGGAAAATGGCAGGAGGCGGTTGACAATTTGCTCCTGCTCAGCGAAATCAAGTTTTCTGCTGCCCGGGCTCGTGTCAGCCGGGTCGAGGTGCGCGAGAGCAAATTGATGCTCACTCGACAGGGCGACTTTATCCTTGTCGGTGGTAGATTTCCTCGTTTAACTTCCGGTAGGATTGAGCTCAATCTCCCTGAGGTCTGGCAATGGTTAAAGCAACTTTGAACTTCATTTGGCGTTACCCGACGATGGCACTTCTCGCCTTCTCCTGTTTCGGAGTGGCAGCGACGGCTTCGCCCACGCGCGGCGCGGAATCGGTCAATGGCATCGCCGCGATCGTGAACGAAAAGGTCATCACCTATTCCGAAGTGCGCGAGCTGGTCGCACCGCGCGAGCGCATTCTCCGCTCGCAGTATTCCGGCCAGGAGCTGTTGAACAAAATCTCCGAGGTGCGCAAGGCCGGGCTGCAGGATTTGATCGATCGCCAGCTCATCATCCAGGCGTTTGAGAAAGACAAGCTCCAGATTCCGCCGCACTTCATCGACGAGCGGGTCGACCTGGTGATCAAGGAAAACTTCGGGGGCGATCGTAACGCCTTCATCAAGACGATGGAGTCGCAGAAATACACGATGTCGAAATTCCGAGGGCTCGAGCGCGACAAGATCATCGTGCAGGCGATGCGGGCCAAGAACGTGACCTCGAACCTGATCATTCCGCCGGGGAAGGTGGACGAATTTTATCGCAAGAATAGGCAGCTCTTTGCGAGCAAGGCGCAGATCAAACTCCGCATGATCATGATTCCGGGTCACATCGAATCAGGCGGCGGCGTGGCCCAAAGTTCGATGGCGGAAGAGATCCGGGCCAAGCTCATCACCGGCGCGGATTTCGACAAGATGGCGCAGATGTATTCGGAAGACAGCACGCGCGAGCTGGGCGGCGACTGGGGCTGGATCGACGACAAGACCCTCGCGCCGGAACTTTCGCAGGTCGCTTTTAGCCTCCGGCCGGGCGAGATCAGCAAATTGGTGCACATCGGCGGCAACCACTACATTCTCAAAGTGGAAGCGCGCCAAGGCGGCGAAGCGAAACCGCTCAAGGAAGTCCGGGCCGAAATCGAAGCCCGTCTCCGCCAGGAGCAGGCCCAAGAGCTGCAGGAACACTGGCTCGCCAGCCTGCGCTCGAAGGCATACATCAAGACCTTCTAGGGCGCTGTCAGTTGCCACCGGCGGCGCGCCGACCACAGTTGTGCCTTGCGCAAACGCATCGCGATCACGTTAGGCGACCCGGCCGGGATCGGGCCGGAGATTGTCCGCGCGGCGCTGGCCTCGGGAAGATTGCCCGAGGCGGATTATCGCGTCCTCGGAAAATCAGAAGGGCACTCGTTAGGCCAGCCTACCCCGGAGAGCGCCCGTGCGGCGCGGAGCGCGCTCGAGGAATCGGCCCGCCTCGCTCTTGCGGGTGAGATCGATGCGGTCGTAACCGGGCCGATCCACAAGGCGCGCATTTACGAAATTGGCTTCCAGTTTCCCGGCCAAACCGAATTTTTTGCCGCCCGCGCGGGCGTGGAAAATTTCGCCATGCTCCTGACCGGCGCCGGCCTCACCGTCGCCCTCGTGACTGCGCATATTCCCCTTAGCGAAGTGACCAGGAAACTCGAGACCGCCGAGATCGTGCGCGTCGGTTTGCTCCTGGCCGATTATCTTTCTGAGAAACAACCGGCGCGAATTGCGATCGCGGGATTGAATCCCCATGCTGGCGAAGACGGCGCTCTCGGCCGCGAAGAGATCGAGATTATTACTCCGGCGGTCGCCGCGTTAAACAACTCGTCACTCGTCACTTGTCACTCATCACTTTCCTTCTCCGGCCCCTTCGCACCCGACACCATTTTCCATCGCGCGGTGGGGGGAGAATTCGACGCCGTGCTCTGCATGTATCACGATCAGGGATTGATTCCGCTCAAGCTGCACGCCTTTCATGAGGGGGTAAATGTCACGCTCGGACTCCCGTTTCCGCGCACCAGCCCCGACCACGGGACGGCCTTCGCAATCGCCGGGCAGAACATCGCCCGCGCCGACAGCATGATCGCCGCCATCCGGCTGGCGGTTGCACTGGCCGGGCGCGCACCGCAAAAAGATGAGTAACCGAATCTCACCGCTCCATCTCGTCTTGCTCCTGCTGACGGCGCTGGTTTTCGCCTGGTCGGCCTGGCGGCCCTACGATCGCATCACCTGGTGGCTCGAGGTTGCGCCCGGGTTGCTCGGCGCGGCGCTCCTGATCGTGACCTATTCGACTTTCCGATTTACCACGCTGGTTTACACCCTGATCGCGCTCCACATCATGTTGCTCTGCGTGGGCGGACACTACACCTATGCCCGGGTGCCGTTCTTTACCTGGATCGAGCCCTACTTCGGATTTGAGCGCAATCACTTCGATCGGCTCGGCCATTTCATGCAGGGGTTTGTCCCGGCCTTGATCGCGCGCGAGCTTTTCATCCGACTGCGGGTCGTGACCGCCGGCGGCTGGCGCTTTGCGATCGTGATCCTCATCTGCATGGGCATCAGCGCCATTTACGAGTTGCTGGAATGGGCCACCGCGCTCATCTCCAGTGAGGCGGCCGAATCTTTCCTTGGCACTCAGGGCGACGTCTGGGACACGCAGACGGATATGTTCATGGCCTTGGTCGGCGCGACCTGCGCCCTGCTTCTGCTTAGCGGCTGGCAAAACCGCCAAATGCGACAACTCCCGAGCCGCTGGTAATGTCGCCGCAAAAATACCTGACCGTTTTCAACCTCGGGATCCAGAACACCTTTGTGTATCGCTGGAATTACCTGCTGCGCGCCGTCTTCGGCATCATCCCGCTCGTCGGCACGGTCTTCCTCTGGCGGGCCATCTTCCAGGAAAGCGGCGGCAGCATGCGCGGCTACGACTACGGCTCGATGATTTATTATTACCTGCTCACCATCCTGGTCAGCAATCTCGTCACCCCGACCGAGGATGAATGGCAGATCGCGGCCGACATTCGCGACGGGCAGATCAATTCCTTCCTGACCAAGCCGATGAGTTATCTCGGTTACCGTTTCAGTATTTTCCTGAGCGGCCGGCTGGTTTACACCGCGGTCACCATTCTTCCGATCGCGGCCATCTTCTTTTACTTCCGCCGCTTCATTATTCTGCCTGACGACCCCGTGACCTGGGCGGCGGCGTTCGTCTCGCTCGTCATGGCGGCTTTCATCCAGTTTTTTCTGACCTACGCGCTTTCCATGATGGCGTTCTGGATTCTCGAGATTTCGACCATCGTTTTCATCGTTTACAGCTTCGAATACTTCCTCGGCGGCCAGATGTTCCCGCTCGATATCATGCCACCCGCCGTGCAGGCGGTGATGAAATGGCTGCCCTTTTATTACGAGCTTTTCTGTCCGATCGCGATTTTCCAGGGCCGCCTGCGGGGCCCCGAAATGTGGGGAGCGCTCGCCATCCAATTCGGCTGGATGCTGGCGATGTGGGCCGCGGCCCGGCTGATGTGGAAACGCGGACTCGGCCACTACCAGGCGGTGGGCGGCTAGCAGTTTTCCATTGCGCGAGAGCGCGCTCCTTCCCAGATTCGCGGCACTGTGGACCTGAAACGTTATCTCACCGCCCGTCAAAAAGAGGTCGACCGCGCGCTCGACCGCTTTCTCCCGAAGGCCTCGACCAAACCGGCCACGATTCACAAGGCGATGCGCTATTCGCTCTTCGCGGGCGGCAAACGGCTGCGCCCGATCCTTTGCCTGGCCGCGGCCGAGGCCTGTGGCGGCCTAACGACAAGCGCGCTGCCCCTCGCCTGCGCGCTGGAGTGCATTCACACCTACTCGCTCATCCACGACGATCTCCCGAGCATGGATAACGATGATTTCCGGCGCGGCCGGCCGACCTGTCACAAGGTTTTCGGCGACGGCATCGCGGTCCTGGCGGGCGATGCCTTGCTCACGATCGCTTTTGAGATCGCGGCCGCAGCGGAGTCCTGGCCGCGCTACGATCTGCGGGCGATTTTTCGGGAAATTTCGGTCGCCGCCGGCAGCCGCAAGCTGATCGCCGGGCAGGTGGCCGATCTCGAGGGCGAAGGCCGGAAGCACACTCTGGCGCAACTGCGTTACATCCACGAAAACAAGACCGCCGCCCTCCTCACCACCTCGGTCCGGCTCGGCGCGATGAGCGCCAATGCCACCCCGCGGCAGCTCCGCGCGATCAGCGATTTTGGGCAGGCCCTCGGCCTCGCTTTCCAGGTCATCGACGACATCCTCGACGTCACGCAGACGAGCGAGAAGCTCGGGAAAAGCGCCGGGAAAGATGCTGCTGCGCATAAGGCGACCTACCCGTCAGTCCTCGGCCTGGAGAAATCGCGCCGCGAAGCCGGCCGGCTGACTCGCCGGGCGCACGACGCGCTGCGGCCGTTAGGCAAAAACGCCGAGATGCTGCGCGCGCTCGCGAATTACCTACTCGAGCGCGAGTACTGATTCTCCCTCCGGGGAGCACGGGCTGCCAGCCCGTGGTTCGGCGCAGTCTGCGCCGAATTATCCAACGTGAGGGATAGACCTCGCCCGCTGTTTTCAACGTAGCAGCGCGTAAGAATGCAGCCGGGAGACTCCCGGCTGCGACGGGCTGGCAGCCCGTGCTCCCCGGAGGAAGAACTACGCCAGCGCCAGATTCGGATTGATCTCGGTCGTGAGCGGCGTGGATTCGCCGCGCTCAAGGTGAAGCTGCGCCGCGAAACCAATCATGGCCGCGTTGTCGGTGCAAAGCGCGGGCGCGGCGAAACGCAAATCCAGCCCCGCTCGTTCGCAGCCTAACGACATCTGGCGACGCAATTCCTCGTTGCAGCTCACCCCGCCGCTGACCGTGACCAGCGAACGTTTCGCCGCGCGCGCGGCGGCGATGGTCTTCGCCACCAGCACCTCGACCACCGCGCATTGGAACGAGGCGCAAAGATCGGCCCGGTCTTCCGCGGTGGTTTTCGGCAAAAGATAACGGACGGCGGTTTTCAATCCGCTGAAACTGAAATTGGCGTCGCCGGAATTCAGCATGCCCCGCGGCAAGGCGAAGCGCGCTGGATCGCCATCCTGGGCGGCGCGCTCGATCTCGGGCCCGCCCGGGTAGGAGAGCCCGAGCATTTTGCCCACCTTGTCGAAAGCCTCCCCGGCGGCATCATCCAGCGTCCGGCCCATGACCTGGTATTGGCCGACACCATCGACCAGGACGAGCAGGGTGTGGCCTCCGCTCACGATGAGCGAAACGTTCGGCGCGATCTCGCCCGCGCCGACAAAGAAGGGCGAGAGCAAATGGCCCTCGAGGTGGTTGATCGCGAGATACGGTTTGCCGAAACCGAGCGCAAGACCCTTCGCGAGCGAGGCTCCGATCATAAGTGAACTGGCCAGCCCGGGTCCGCTCGTCGCTGCAAAGGCATCCACTGCGCCTAACGAAATATTAGCGGCCGCCACAGCGCGCGCGAGCAATTGCGGGGCCCGCTGCAGGTGATGCCGCGACGCCACCTCCGGCACCACACCGCCGTAGGGTTGATGGGCCGCGACCTGGGAAGCGACTTCGCTCGCGAGCAATTCCCGCCCGCGCAGGACGGCGATAGCCGTCTCGTCACACGAGGTTTCGATCGCGAGGAGGAGCCGATGCATTCACCACGAAGAGCACGAAGAGCACGAAGGGAAAACAGGTTCTTTCATTT
>JALYQE010000219.1 GCA_030855965.1 Verrucomicrobiota bacterium
GGATTCACAGGAGATCGAGATCGAGGAAACCGGTCTCGCGCCGACCGACGACATGGAGTCCGCCATCGTGGCTACGCTCGCAGGCAATTTCAGATCCTACACCGCCATCCTGCGCGGGGTCGATGACACCACCGGGATCGGCTTGGTCGAAGTTTACGATCTCGACCAAACGGTCGACTCGAAGCTGGCCAACATCAGCACCCGCGGGTTTGTCGATACCGGCGACAATGTCATGATTGGCGGCGTCATCGTCGGCAATGCAACCGCCGACGTGCTCATCCGCGCCATCGGACCCTCCCTCACCGCCGCCGGCGTGAACGGTGCCTTGGAGGATCCGACCCTCGAGTTCTTCGACGGCAACGGCACGATGCTGGCGGCGAACGACGACTGGCAGAGCGACCAGGAAGCAGAAATCGCCGTCACTACCATCCCGCCTAACGACGATAAGGAGTCAGCGCTCGTCCGCACCCTTGGAACCGGCGCCTACACCGCCATCGTGCGCGGCGCGAACGGGACAACCGGCGTCGGCTTGGTGGAAGCCTACAATTTGAATTGAAACTCGCTAAACGAACCCCTGTTGCAACCCTCGAGCAGGGCGCCTACAGGGCATTCGCGGCCGGCGCGACGAGACGACGGGAGTGAGCCTCGTCGAGGTTTACGACCTGGGATCCGCGGCGATCCCCACCAAGCTGGCCAACATCAGCACCCGGGGGTTGGTCCAGACCGGCGACAATGTCATGATCGGCGGAGTTATTATTGGCAACCAAACGACCGACGTTCTGGTGCGCGCAATCAGGCCCACCTTGGCCAATTTCGGAGTGAGCGGCGCCCTGGCTGATCCCACCCTCGAACTGCACGATGGCAACGGCGCCCTGCTCGCCTCGAACGACAACTGGCGCAGCGACCAGGAAGCGGAAATCGAAGCGACCACGCTTGCGCCTAACGACGACCTCGAGTCCGCCATTCTGCGCAACCTCGGGCCTGGCGCCTACACTGCGATCCTGCGCGGGGTCAGCGATTCGACCGGGGTGGGCTTGGTCGAAGCCTACAATCTGGACTGAACGAGGGAGCGCGCGCCGCGCGGGCGATTTGCGGCGCTACACCGCGACGGGCTTATGTTGGCTGTCGAACTTTAAAGCTCGCGATGGCGGGGCGCCGGCGCCAGCACGCGAGGGCGAGTGCGCTCCCCGGAATCTGCGCGCGACGCTGCTCGTCAGGCTGAGCTCTTCTCCACGAAACGCGCAAGGAGCCAGCAAAGATCGGATAAACGGTTGAGGTAGCGCAGGATTTCCGCCTGGGCGTGCTCGCTCACTTCAAGCGCGGCGACGCGGCGTTCCGCTCGGCGGCAGACGGTGCGCGCGAGATCGAGCGCGGCGCCGATCGGCGTGTTCCCCGGCATGGCCCAGCCTTTGCCGTAGAGCGTCTTGTCTTTCTCGAGTTCGTCGATCAATGCGGTCAGGCGATCAACCATCGCCGCGGTCGTTAGGGCAAAACCATCCTTCTGGTAACGTGCGAGATCCTGGGGCGCGGTCGCGAGTTCGCCCATGACGGTGACGAGCTCTTTCTGGATGGAAAGAATCTGTTCCGCGAGCGGTGCGGACCCGGCAGTCGCCCTAACGAGGCCGAGCGCCGAGTTTAGTTCATCGACACAGCCGTAGGCATCGACCCGCGCGTCCGTCTTGGGTACGCGGCGGCCATACATGAGGGAGGTTTCGCCGGCGTCACCGGTTTTGGTTGCGATGGACATCTTGAAATGATGAGGGCCGCACTCGCGTGCGGCCCTCATCTTTACAGCATTGAATTTAGTTTAGCCAAGCGCCGGTTGCGGCTCGGGCTCTTCCATCAGCGGAGCGCCGACCTGTTCGCCGAGCTCGACGAGTTTGATCTCGCGCACCGCCGGGAAGCCAGTGCCGGCCGGAATGAGGTGACCCATGATGACGTTTTCCTTGAAGCCGCGCAGCTTGTCGATTTTGCCCAGCGTCGCCGCCTCGGTCAGCACACGAGTCGTGTCCTGGAACGATGCCGCAGAGATGAAGCTGTCGGTTTCGAGCGAAGCCTTGGTGATGCCAAGCAGGACCGGGGTCGCTTCGGCGGGCTTGCCGCCCTGTTTCACGACCGTGGTGTTTTCCCGTTCGAAATCGAGCTTGTCGATCTGGTCGCCCCAAAGGAGCGAGGTGTCGCCCGGGTCGGTGATCTTCACCTTGCGGAGCATCTGCCTAACGATGATCTCGATGTGCTTGTCGTTAATTTCCACGCCCTGGAGGCGGTAAACTTCCTGCACTTCGTTGACGAGGTGCTCCTGCAGATCCTGCGGTCCGCAGACTTCGAGGATTTCGTGCGGGACGACCGGACCGTCGGTCAACTGCGAGCCCTTCTTCACGAAGTCGCCCTTGAAGACGATCATGTGCTTGTTCATCGGGATGAGATGCTCTTCTTCAGCGCCGGTCTCGGTGTCCTTCAGAATGAGCTTCCGTTTTCCGCGCACGGTGCCGCCGATTTCAACGACGCCGTCGATCTTCGCGATCTCGGCCGCGTCTTTCGGACGGCGTGCTTCGAACAATTCCGCAACACGCGGCAGACCGCCGGTGATGTCTTTCGTCTTCGCGACTTTACGCGGGGTCTTGGCGAGCAGGGCGCCGGCGCGAACTTTGTGGTTCGCCTCGACGATGACGTGCGCGCCGGCCGGGATGGAGTAGCTCGCGGCCACTTCGCCGCCCTCGCCCATGATCACGATCTGCGGATGCAGGTCTTCTTTGTGCTCGATGATGACCGTGCCCATGAGGCCGGTCGCTTCGTCGACTTCGCGCTTCATGGTGACGCCCGCGATCATGTCGCGAAATTCGATCTTGCCGCTCTTGTCGGTCAAAATCGGGACATTGTACGGATCCCACTGCACGAAGGTCTCGCCCTTCTTCACCTTGCCGCCGTCGGCCACGGAAATGACCGAGCCGATGACGATGTTGT
>JALYQE010000231.1 GCA_030855965.1 Verrucomicrobiota bacterium
ACGGACCGGTGCGGCGGGCCACGCCCGACAAACTCGAGCTCAAGACGCGCTACGGCAACATCATGACCGACTGGCTCAATCTCCCGCCTGAAATGCTGCTGAAAATGTCGACGGCCTTTATTCGCCCGGGCGCGGCGGAAATTCCGGAGCGGCAATGGCTAAGCGCAATTTTCGCCGCCCAGACCGGACAACGGGAGGTCGCGAAGGAGCTGGCGGGCAAGGCGGCCGAGGCCAAAGCGGAATTTCGCGAGTTCCTCCCGCGTTACTTTCCCGAGGCGAAAAAGTAACTGGCGCGTCATCTGCTCCCCGGGAGGGATGCGTTCGCTTTGTTTACTGGCGATTCTTCTTTCGGCGACAGCCGCGGCCGGGCCGCTTCCCCTGACGAACAAGGAGGTGGCCCTCATGCTGCGCTCCGGCTACTCGAGCGAGAATGTTTTCGCGGAGCTCCAGAGCCGGCATGTGCTCGAGCCCTTCGATCCGGCGAGCAAAAAATCGATGGTCGAATTTGGCGCCAGCGCGCAATTGATCGCGGCGCTGGAAAGTGGCGCATACGTCGTTTCCAATACCGAGGCCAACAAAGCCAAGACTCGCGAAGCCGAGGTCACGGCAAAAAGGCAGGCCCAAGTCGAGCAGGACAGGAAGCTCAATACTTTGATTCAGGCGCAGCACGCGCAGGCTCTCACTCAAACTGCGCCCGCGCCGCCAGCGGGCCAGACGCTCATCCTCGAAGCCTTGAAATCGAGGCTTGTTCGCTGTCGTGACGGCGCCACGACCCGGGCCGACGGTTCCGAGCTCGAAAAGAAAAAATACGTTGCCCTTTATTACTCGGCCCACTGGTGCGGGCCGTGCCGCAAATTCACTCCGCAGCTGGTCGATTACTACAACCGGTTCGCGGCGGCGCATCCAGACTTCGAGATTGTTTTTGTGAGTGCCGATCGTTCGCGCTTTGGCTGGGAGACCTACATCCGGGAAACGAAAATGCCGTGGCTGGCGGTCGATTACGATCAGCTGGCCGACTTGGCGGGAATCAAGGATCTGGGCGGCGCGAGCATCCCGTCGCTCCTCGTGCTCGACAGCGCCAGCCGCATCGTGGCGAGCAGCTACGAGGGCGAGAAATATCTCGGCCCGCAAAACGCGATCGCCGCGCTGGATAAAATCTACGGAGAAGGCGGCGCCGCTCCGATCGCCGCTCGTTAGGCTGGTGCGCGAACGCCCGGTTAGTTGTTAGGCCGATATCCCGCCACGAAATTGCGCCGGAAGTCGTCGAACCCACCGGCCTCGATTGCGTTCCGGGCCCGCTCCATCAGGTGGAGATAGAAATGGAGATTGTGCAACGTGACCAGACGCAGACCGAGAATCTCCTCCGCCTTGATTAAGTGGCGCAAATAGCCGCGAGTGAATTCCCGGCAGGCCGGACAGCGGCAGCCTTCTTCGATCGGGCCCTTCTGCATCGTGAACTCGGCGTTTTTTAAATTGAGCGTGCCGCCCGCGGTGAAAGCGGTTCCGTTGCGCGCCAGCCGCGTCGGCAAAACGCAATCAAACATGTCGACCCCGCGCGCAATCAGCTCGAGCAATTGCGGTGGCGTGCCGAGGCCCATCGCGTAACGCGGCTTGTCGTTAGGCAAAAACGGCGCGCTCCATTCCACCGCCTGCATCATTTCCGGTTCCGGTTCGCCCACGCTGACGCCGCCGATGGCGTAGCCGTCGAAGCCGATAGCGACCGTCGCCTCCGCGCTAGCCCGGCGCAGATCCTCGAAAGTCCCGCCCTGCACGATGCCGAAGACCATTTGGCCGACGGCGTGAGGCGCTTCCTTGCTCCGTTTCGCCCAGCGCGCCGTCAGCTCCAGGCTGCGCGCCGCGTATTCGTGCTCGCAGGGATAGGGCGGGCACTCGTCGAGCACCATCGCAATGTCGCTTCCCAGCGTGGCTTGGATTTCCATCGCGATCTCGGGCGAGATAAAAGTCGGCGTCCCGTCGAGATGGTTTTGAAACTGCGCGCCCTCCTCCGTGATCTTGCGAATCTTGGCGAGCGAGAAAATCTGGTAGCCGCCGCTGTCGGTCAGGATCGGTCCGTCCCAGTTCATGAAGCGATGCAGGCCGCCAAAGTGCCGCATCACCTCCATCCCCGGCCTAACGAAAAGATGATAGGTGTTTCCAAGAATGATCTGCGCCTTGAGCTCCCGCAGCTCCCACGGGCTGACCGCTTTGACGCTGCCCTGCGTTCCCACCGGCATGAAAGCCGGGGTCTCGATCGATCCACGGGAAGTCGTTAGGCAGGCGCGCCGCGCCCGGCTCGAGGGATCGGTCGCGAGGAGCTTGAACATGAGCTCACAGTTGGGGCGGCGCGTCCGAACATCAACTCTCGGCGCGCCGGCCTTTATTGCGGCTTGCCGAGACCTGGTGCGAGATCGATGACATGGAGCCCCGCCAACTGCTCAAACTCGTTCCGCGGTGGATCCATCGCCCAGGCGCTGATCTCGATTTGCCCTCGCGGCAGGTCGTGTTCGCGCTCCAGTCTGAAGCCACAATTCCGCAAACCGCGCCGGATGAGCCCCGGCGATGAGTCGCCGGTGGGAGCGACCGCAAACGGAATTGCGCTCCCGCCTATCGCGCGATAAGCGAAGAGAACAAAGGGCGCCGGTTTTTTCCCGTCGCGCACGGCCCGGCCTTTCATCTTCAGCCGGCCCGCTTTGACTTCGCACACTTCCAGAATCCCATGGCTGCGATCGACGCTGGCCCGGGGTTTGAGCTCGGGAACGGACTCGGGCGAAATCATTGCGTCGCGAGCCATGCCGCAGTGCATTGGCATTGGAAAATGTGCTGGCGAAGCAAAGGAGAATATTCCACCCGACCTTCGCAGGCAGAGAAGCTGCGGAAAGATTTATCCGCAGCGAGATCAGAAGAAGAAGTGGGGGAAGGACGAGGCTGAAGTTGATTCCCCAGAGCCAGGTCTCGTATTGAATGGGCGAGAAAAGGAGGCAGTTGCAGACCAGGAGGCAGGTAACCCGAGCCCAACGTGGGAGATTTTCGATCGCGCCCAGGAGGAACCAGAGCAGGACGGAAATCACGCCGGCGGTCGCGAAGGTCACGAGCATTTCGGCTCGGACATCCCAGTGCGTCAACCGCGCCAGCGGCAGGAGCAATAATTGCGGAAGAGCGAACCGGCTGTCATTATGTTGGGCGAAGAGATCGAGCGGTCTCAGCGCGCCGGTCTGAAAGGCGAGCCTGAGCTGGGCGATGAGTTTCCATTCGTCCCAATAGGGAATGTTGACCCAGTTCTGAATGATCTGGACGAAGAGCAGAAGGGCCGGAATCGCGGTCACCACGGAGGGCAGCCAAGGTGGTGGTTTTGTTCGGGCGATCATTTGCGAAGAGGCGAACGAATGTAGATATCGGAGCGCGTCCGAAAGGCGAGAACTTATTCGCGACTGCTTTGGGCTGATCTCAAAGCTGCACTGTGCTATCTCGGAGGGTGCAGGAGCAATCTTCAAACCCGATCGCAAGCGCCACCGAACTGGTCGTTCGGTTCGGGAATCAGGTCGTCCTTGATCGTGCCTCGGTCGCGATCCTGGAAGGCGAGCGGATTGGATTGGTCGGTCGAAATGGATCGGGCAAATCAACTTTCCTCCAGATTGCGGCGGGCGTGATGCCGGCTGATACGGGCGAGCTAACCCGGCGCCGCGATCTCGTTGTCGGCTACATGCCGCAAATGTTTGAGCTCGACGAAACGGCGACTGTGCATGCGAACATTCTGGCCGGCGCGCAGCAGGTCCTGGATTTGATTCAGGAATATGAGGACGCTCCGCCGGAAAGCGCGCGCAGCGGAATTCTGCTCGACCAGATTGGTCACTTCGATGGCTGGAATCTCGAGCATAGAAGCCAGAGCCTGATCACGAATCTGCATGCGCCCGATCCGGAGCGCGCCGTCGCGACTTTGTCGGGCGGCGAAAAACGGCGGGTCGCGCTTTGTCGCGCGCTGCTCGCGCGGCCGGATTTTTTGATTCTAGATGAGCCGACGAATCACCTCGACACCGGCTCGATTGAATGGCTGGAGGATTTCCTCGCTCGGTACACCGGGACTTGTTTGTTCGTGACGCACGATCGCTATTTTTTGGATCGGGTCGCGACGCGGGTGGTCGAGCTTTCGCAGGGAAAATTTTTCAGTTACGCCGGCAACTACACCGATTACCTGCTGGCGCGGGCCGAGCGGCAGTCGGTCGAGGAAATGCAGGAACACAAGCGGCAGAAATTTCTCAAGCGCGAGCTGGCCTGGGTGCGCAAGGCGCCGCGCGCTCGCCGGACGAAATCGGTCGACCGGGTGGAGCGTTATTTTGAAATGGCGGCGCAGGAAGGGCCGGAAGCGGAGTTGGACGTCGACCTCATCATCCCGCCCGCGCCGAAGCTGGCGAATCGCGTGATCGAGTTGCGAGAGGTTTCGATGGAACTTGGCGACCGTAAATTGATCGACAATCTCACGCTCAATCTGGCGGCGGGTGAGCGGCTCGGTATCGTCGGGCGCAACGGACTCGGCAAATCGACGCTGCTCAAAATCATGCTCGAGCAAGTCGAGCCGACGAGCGGCGAGGTCGAAATCGGCGCGCGCACGGAAATCAATTACGTCGATCAAAACCGCCTTCTCCTTGATGACTCGAAAACGGTCTGGGAAGAAGTGGGCGAGGGGATGGAATACGTCCGCCTGGGGGAGGAAAACATCACCCTCCGCGGCTACCTGCGGCGTTTCCTTTTCACTGAGGAGCGGATCAACACCAAGATCGATCAGCTCAGCGGCGGCGAACGCAGCCGCGTCCTGCTCGCGAAAATTTTAAAGCGGGGCGGCAACGTCCTCATTCTCGATGAACCGACGAACGATCTCGATCTCGGCACGTTGCGTTTGCTCGAGGAAGCGCTGGTCGCATTCCAAGGGAACGTGATCGTGGTCAGCCACGATCGTTATTTCCTGAACCGCGTTTGCACCGCGGTCCTGGCCTTTGAGGGCGAAGGCGCGATCCATTACACGGTCGGCAATTACGACTACTACCTCGAAAAGCGCGTTGGAGCCGGGATCGCAGATCCCCGCCCCCCGGCAGCGTGCAAGCCCGCCGGGATCAGCGATTCCGGCTACAAAGCGAAACCGCGCAAACTGAAATGGAAAGAGGAGCGCGAACTGGAAGGGATGGAAGCGGCGATTCTGACCGCGGAAGACGACGTCGTTAGGCTGGAGGCGATCTTTTCCGCGCCCGATTTTTACGCGACCCACGCGGCGGATTGGCAAAAGTTGGAAGCCAATCTGCGCGCCGCGCGTGAGCGCGTCGCCGGGCTCTACGAGCGTTGGGAAAAGCTGAGCGCGATTGCGGTCAGCGTGCCCTAACGTTGGTTGGGCGGGTCGGATGCCAAACAAATAATCCGGTACGCATGGTTCGGACGAGGCAGTTTGTACTCGCAATCGGGCGAACCCCCATTGTTACTTGCCGGACGATGGCCTTTTTTCGGCATCTCATCAGCCTGTGGACCGCCGTCCTGCTCGGAGCGGCCAATTCTCATGCTGGGCCCGCCGCCTTTTCGCAGGATGGAAAGCTTGTCTACCTTTTCGGGAGCAAGCTACCGCAGGGCACTCTTCTGGAAATCAATCTGGCGAGTCTCGCGACCAAGTCAGTTTCTGTTGGCGTGGAAGCGAATCTCACCGCTCTATGCAGCGGGCGAGGCGGGTTGCTCTTCGTCACCGACAATGCGCTGTACCAGTTTCCGCTACCGGGTGGCGGAGCGAACAAGATTTGCGATGCGCCCGAGGGAAGCACGCTGACGAATGTAGCCTACGATCCGGTCAAGCGCAGCATCCTCCTGCTCGGACGCGATGCGACGCTGGTCGACTGGCCGGCCTATTATCTGAAAGAGGGAACCGGAACGCCACTACGGGTGAACTGCCGCAGAGTGCGTGCCCTCACCGGCGCAGTCTTCGATCGCGACGGTCACCTTTTCTTTTCCTCGGGAGGCGACTTTTGGGTCGGTCGAATTGACACCTCGGGCGGTGATGACATGCCGCCGGCGGCCGTCGCGTCGCGCTTTGGGCCAGTGGCGGCGCTCGAGACGCAAAACACCACGCCGGCTTCGACCGGTGTCTGCGAAATAGCAGTGGCCGGGCACACCGTTTACGGACAAACGGTGCGGATGGGCGGTTCGGGTTGGGGAAGCATGGTGAGCGTCCGTTGGACGCCGCCTCTCAAGAAGGCTGGAGCCGACGAGCCGGATTTCGCGTTGCCGGGCGAACTTAAAGACTATGTGAAGATTTACGGGGCTGCCCTGGTCGGTTTCCGCTCCTATGGTGAGAATGCCCGCGAAAGCTATCTGTGTGGATCGCCCGATGGCCGCCGGGTTTTCTTCGCCACTCGCGACCGTGAATCGAATAAGGAAGGGACGTCGTCAATTCAATTTTACCTTGGCGACGAGACCGGAAACGTCCGGCTCCTGAAGGGATTGAACGTCGACCCGGAATATCGGTAAAGCGACTTGCTTGTCGCGAATTCGTTGGGCTGACTTGTTCTGTTGGGTCCCGGCCGAAAACGCGACCAGGGAAAGATTAGCCATTTGAGAAAAGATCGGGGCGCCCGCGCGCTAAAATAATCTTTGCGACGGTAACAATTGTTTTTATATTGCGCGCTCTCCGTATCAGGTGCGTGAGGAAGGTGGACACGGCTTGAGGCGGTTTTTTTGTCGTCTGAAACATCACTGTTTCGCGGCTGCAATGTACGAAAATGCCAACGATTAATCAGCTCATTCGCAAGGGACGAAAGAAGGTTTCGGTGAAGTCAAAATCACCGGCCCTGAAGAATTGTCCGCAGCGGCGCGGCGTCTGCACCCAGGTCATGACGCGGACGCCGAAGAAGCCCAATTCCGCCTTGCGCAAAGTGGCGAAAGTTCGCCTAACGAACGGCCAGGAAATCATCGCCTACATTCCCGGCGAAGGCCACAATTTGCAGGAACACTCGATCGTCCTCGTCCGCGGTGGACGGGTGAAAGATTTGCCCGGCGTGCGCTATCACATCGTCCGCGGCACGCTCGATTCGCTCGGAGTGGACGGCCGCCGTCGCAGCCGTTCGAAGTATGGCGCGAAACGTCCCAAGGCCGGCGCTGAAGGTGAAGCCAAAGCCAAGGGCGGCAAGAAGAAATAACCAGGTTTTCCCATGTCTCGTCGTCGTAGAACTTACAAAAAAGAAGAGAAGGTCGATTCCCGTTACGGAAGCGTGGCGGTTGCCCGTTTAATTTCGACCGTCATGAAGCGCGGCAAGAAATCGCTCGCGGAACGCATCGTTTACACCGCGATCGACAAATCGCGCGAAGGCTCCGACGCGGTCGATCCGCTCGAAGTCGTGAACAAGGCGCTCGAGAATGTCCGCCCTCGTCTCGAAGTGAAATCCCGCCGCGTTGGTGGTGCGACCTATCAGGTTCCGATGGAAGTGACCGCTTCACGCCAGGTCTCGCTCGCGATGCGCTGGATCGTGACCTACGCCGACAACCGTCGCGGCATGCCGATGGCGGATGCCCTCGCCCATGAATTGAAGGACGCCGCGGCTGGACAAGGCAACGCGATCAAGAAACGCGACGACACCCATAAGATGGCGCAAGCGAACCGCGCCTTCGCACATTTCCGCTGGTAAAGAAAATTTTCCGTCATGGCCTCTGCGACTCTAGATAAACCCAAATCGTCGAATCCGAATTCGCCGAACCGCAAGTTCCCGCTCGAAAAGACGCGGAACATCGGCATCGCCGCGCACATCGACGCCGGTAAGACGACCCTGACTGAGCGGATCCTTTTTTACACCGGCATGATCCACAAGATCGGTGAAGTGCACGAAGGCACGACCGTGACCGATTGGATGGAGCAGGAGCGCGAGCGCGGGATCACGATCACGTCCGCCGCCACGACCTGCGCCTGGATGCAGAAGAAGGAAGCCGGCGTCTACAAGATGTTTGAGGACATCAAAATGCGCGTCAACATCATCGACACGCCCGGCCACGTGGATTTCACGGCCGAGGTGGAGCGTTCGCTCCGCGTGCTTGATGGCGCGATCGCCGTCTTCGACGCGGTCGCCGGCGTGCAGCCGCAATCGGAGACCGTCTGGCGGCAGGCAAACAAGTATTTGGTTCCGCGCATCGCTTTCATCAACAAGATGGATCGCGTCGGCGCGGATTTCGATGCCTCGATCGATTCGATGCACAAAAAGCTGGGCGCTAATGCCTGGCCGATTCTGATTCCGCTGGGCAAGGAAGACTACCTCAAGGGTCAGCTCGACGTGGTGAACCGCAAAGCGGTTTTCTATCTCGACGACGACTCGATGGGGTCTGTCTACGAAGTGCGCGACATTCCCGAGGAGAACAAGGAGCAGGTCGAGAAAGCCTACGCGACGCTGGTGGAGCAAATATCCAACATCGACGACGAGATCGCGGAAGCGGTCCTCGAAGAGAAGGAAATCACTCCGCAGATGCTCAAGGCGGGCATTCGCCGCCAGACGATCGCGAACAAATTTGTGCCGGTCGTTGGTGGATCGGCGTTCAAGAACAAGGGCGTTCAGTATCTCGTCGACGCCGTGATCGATTATCTCCCGGGCCCGCTCGACATTCCGCCGGCGGTCGGGATGGAACCCGACACGCACGAGAAAATGGAAGCGCCGACGGACGACAACGGCAAATTCTGTTCGCTCGCGTTCAAGCTTTGGAGCGATCCGTTCGTTGGAAAACTCGTTTTCTTCCGCGTTTACTCCGGTTCGCTGAGCAAGGGCGACAACGTTTACAATCCGCGCACGAATAAGCGCGAGCGCATCTCGCGTCTCATCCAGATTCAGGCCGACAAGCGGGAAGACATCGACACCTGCTACGCAGGCGACATCGCGGCGATTGTCGGCATTAAGAACATCACGACGGGCGACACGCTTTGTGATGAGGATTATCCCATCCTGCTCGAGCCGCCCTCCTTCCCTGATCCGGTTATCTCGATGGCGATCGAGCCGAAGACCAAGCAAGACCAGGAAAAGATGGGCGTCGCGCTCCAGCGTCTCTCCGAAGAAGATCCGACCTTCAAAGTCTACACCCACGAAGACACCGGCCAGACAATCATCGCCGGCATGGGCGAGCTTCACCTTGAAATCATCCGCGACCGCATGTTGCGCGAATTTAAGGTGGACGCGAACGCGGGCAAACCGCAGATCGCTTATCGCGAAACCATCACCAGCCCGGCCGACGGCGAAGGCAAACTGATCAAGCAGTCGGGTGGCCGCGGTCAGTACGGCCACGTCATCGTCAAGGTCCAGCCTAACGAGCGCGGCAAAGGCATCACGATTGAGAATAAGGTCGTGGGCGGCAACATCCCGAAGGAATACATCCCGGCCTGCAAGAAGGGCATCGAAGAAGCGATGCTCAACGGCGTCATCGGCGGCTATCAGGTGATCGACGCCAATATCGACATCATCGACGGCTCCTATCACGACGTCGATTCGAACGAAATGGCGTTCAAGCTCGCGGCGATTTTCGCAGTCAAAGACGCTTTCAAGAAGGCCAAGCCGATTCTGCTCGAGCCGATCATGAAGGTGGAAAACGCCACCCCGGAAGAATATCAGGGCGACATCATGGGCGATTTGAATCGCCGCCGCGGCAAAATCGCCAGCATCGAAGTGAAGGGCAACCTCACCATGGTGCAGGCCGAAGTGCCGCTGGCCGAGATGTTCGGTTACGCGACTGCCATCCGCTCACTTTCCAAAGGCCGCTCGAGTTACTCGATGGAGCCGTCACATTTCGAACAAGTGCCGTCACAGCTCGTTGCGGCCGTGCTCGACCAGAAGGAGACCAAATAACGTGGCCGACGCACAACGCATTCGCATTCGCTTGAAAGCATTCGACCATCGGATGCTCGATCAATCCGCCGTCGACATCGTCGAGACGGCCAAGCGCACCGGCGCCCGGGTGGCGGGACCGATCCCGCTTCCGACCCTGATCGAAAAATTCACGGTCAACCGCTCTCCGCACGTCGACAAAAAGTCGATGGACCAATTTGAAATCCGCACCCACAAGCGCCTGCTCGACATCATCGAGCCGACCGCCAAGACGGTGGACGAGTTGAAGAAAC
>JALYQE010000251.1 GCA_030855965.1 Verrucomicrobiota bacterium
GCTTGCCACCCACCGGCGGACCTGATCACAATCCCCCATGGAGCCCAGCGAACCGCGCATCGAGATCTTCGCCCCTTTCGGCGAAGCCTTTGAGACCACCACCAAGATCCTCTTCCGGCCCTTCGACCTCGCGAAGTGGTTTGTCATCGGCTTTGCCGCCTGGCTCGCCACCATGTTCGGCGGCCTCAACTTCAACTTCCGCAGTTACAACAAAGACAATTGGAATTGGAAAGCGCAGGCCAAAGACCTTCCCTTCTCCTTCGACGACGCGCCCCCCTGGCTCATCCCCGTCGTCATCGGCGGCGCCATCGTCGTCCTCGCCGTCGTCCTCCTCCTCCTCTGGCTCAACTCCCGCGGCCGCTTCATGTTCACCGACTGCATCGTGCGCAACCGCGGCGCCATCGCCGAGCCCTGGCGCGAGTACCGCCCCGAGGGCAACCGCTACTTTCTCCTCCAGCTCATCATCAGCGTTTGCAGCATGCTCATCGGCGGCGGGTTCGCCCTCCTCTTCCTCCTCCGCTGGCATTGGAAAACCCTCATCGTTCCCCTGCCCATCCTCATCCTCTTCGGAGTCACTTTCGTGCTCGTCGCCCTCGTCGTCGCGCTCATCATGAAATTCACCGTGCCGGTGATGTATCGCCGGCGCTGCGCCGCGACCGAAGCCTTCGGCGCCGTGTGGCGACTCATCGTCGCCCAGCCCGGCATCTTCATCCTCTTCGGGCTCTTCTATTTCCTTCTCTACATCGCCGCCGCCATGATCGGCTGCATCGCCGCCTGCGTCACCTGCTGCCTCGCCGCCCTGCCCTACATCGGCACCGTCATCCTTCTCCCCCTCGTCATGTTTCTCTACAACTACCCGCTCTGTTTCATCCGGCAGTTCGGCGATCCCTACGACGTCTGGGCCGTCGTTAGGCCAGCTGAGCTGCCTCCGGCCGCCGAGTCACTAGCGCCGCCCGTCCAGGC
This sequence comes from Verrucomicrobiota bacterium, assembly GCA_030855965.1. Lineage (GTDB taxonomy): Bacteria > Verrucomicrobiota > Verrucomicrobiia > Chthoniobacterales > UBA10450 > Palsa-1392. The sequence goes on from JALYQE010000251.1 coordinate 964, forward strand.
ACCGCCGCCGCCGGCCGCTCCACCCGACGCCCCGCCGGTCCCGCCCATCCAGGAACCGCCCGCGCCATGAAGACAGGATCAACGCCACCACTTGCATCGCCCGCCCGGCGCTGGCGCGTGCTCTACCTGCTACTCTTGCCCGCAGCGTTGTTTGCCTTCGCGCAGCTCCCGAACGGCGCGCTCCCGGCCTGGGTTCCCTTCGCCACCTCCTGCGGCGCGAACACCGGGCTGCCCTGCATCTTTTGCGGCGTCACCCGCGCCATCTCTCACCTTCTGCACGGCGAGTTCAGCCTCGCGCTCTATTACAACTGGCTGGCCTTCCCTCTCCTCGCCGGCGCCGGCGCACTCTATCTCATCCACGCGTTCGAACTCCTTTCCGCCCGCAACCTTCTTGCCACCTTCCCGCGCCCGCGCCTCACCCGTGGCCGCGCCGGCGCCTTCGCCGCCGGCTTCGTCCTTCTCTGGGTCGTGCAAACCTGGCTCGCCGTCGCCCAGCACAAGACCGAGTTGCTCAATCCTCTCGGACCGCTTTACTCGTTAGTCGTGCGCTGAGCCGGCAAGCCTCCGCTTTCCCAGCCACCGCAGCCGGCTGGCCTGGCTATCTCACCTTCACGCGCGCCCGCGCGCTCGCAACCGGAGTCGCTCGTCACGGTGATGTTCATTGGATTCGCAATCCCGTTGAACTTCGCGCGGTAGTTCCCGCCGCCGTTATTCGTCATCGGGCCCAGCACTTCGCCGGAGTTAGTCACCGACACCGTCAGCACCGCCGTCGGCACGGTATCGGTCGCCTGCACCGTGAGCTGGCTGCGCGCGACCGTATATTGCGCGCGGGTGATTCAGATGGTTTCCGGCGCAAGGTAGTGCTCGCCCGCGAGCATCCGTTCGCGGTTGGACCGGTCGTCGGGCTGGAAGCGCAGGTCTGTCATTTCTCTACCACGAAGGGCACGAAGGCCCCGGCGATGTGCGAATCGCTTCTCACGCCGGGATTATCCGAGCGGCGCGGCGGGTTCGCCTGGAATGGATTCGTTAGGCGCGGTCACTAGGCGTCCCTCAGAGCTTGGACTCGTATTGCACAACAAAGGATAGCACTTTCCAGGAGCCGGCCGACCGGGCAAGGAGCAGGCTATCGAGGCCGGGTTTGCGTGGGCGTGGGTCGCCGGGCTCTTTGCCGTAGAAGACTACGTCCACCCGGAGCATGTCTCCGGTTCGGCTGATGGTGGTGGCGTCGATCCACTCCGAGTAACCAGGGTGGGCAGATTTGCTGCGGCGCATGGAGGATTGCCATTTGGCGATGAGTGCGTCTACATCATAGGAGCGGATGGGTTCGCCAGCGGGTGGTTCGGGCACGAATTGCGCACCGTCGATAAAGCAGGCTCTCATGGATCGCCAGTCAGGTTCCTGGCGCGGTCCGTAATTAAACGAACGGTAGAGTCGCTCGAGGAGTGGTCTTATCTCTGGCTCAGCGGCAGCTGCGAGCTGGCTGGGAGCCGTCACGACCGGGGCTGTGGAGCAACCCGCGAGCGCCAGAACGAGAGCGAGGAAGGCAAACTTGAGCATCCGGTTACCCTGCAGCAGGCGGCTAACGAGAACAAGGTGAGCCGCTACGAGCGATTGGGCAGCTGATTCAAAGACGGAAAAGCCGCGAGGGTCGCGGAGTTGGCTGCACCGCATGGTCAGGCTGCGTTCGTTTCATTCTTCGCCATCGAAATAATCCAGCGCTTCTGAGCGGATATATGTGCGCTCCGGAAAGGGCACGCCCCATTTCTTGCTGTCGGGGTGATGGTAGGTGTCGCTGAGGGGATTATCGGCCACGACATAAAGGATCAGATCCTGAGTGCCGTCATTCGTCACCTGGTGCGGCTCGCCTGGCTTGAAAATAAACGCGTCACCCGCCTCGACCGGCGTCGTCCCGTCCTGGTGGCGGACGACACCACTGCCGCCAATGATGTGGTAAAACTCCCACTGCGCACTGTGCGAATGATAGGTATAAGGCGCCTTCCCTGGCGGGATGCGCAAAATCTCGACATCAAAGGGATGACGCTCGTTCAAGTCGGTGGATTCTGGCTTGCGCCCGAGCGCTTCTGAAACCTGTTTACCGGCGCCGACGTACTTACCCTTGGGGGAAGACCATGTGAGCTCGGCGATGTTTGCTGTATTGACCTTACGCATAAGTGGAGCCGTTTAGCGTGAACAAGTGGAGCTGCCGCTGGCAGGAGCGCGTGCGGCTGGGAGTGGAATTGTGGAATTCATTTCAATGGTGCCTCGCGGAGCGGTCCGCCAGCCCGCTGGCGAATGCTTTCGGAGTCCGCTTTGCATCGCTTTTAGACCATTCGGATAAGACCAGTGTAGCCATCAGATCGCTTAATTTCCGGTTTGTAAGTCGCGCCGCGCATTGAAACCGGAATTTCGAAGTAGTCACCGCCGTACACTGCAGTGTCTGGAGGATACTCGCGCCAAAACTCCAGGAAACACTCCAAAAAGCCGCCTGACCCTAATCTGAATAATTCCCTCAAAAACCCTTGTTAGATGACCTCATATGTATGGTTAGCCGTTGCGGCTGTTGTCATTGGAGGTAGAAATCAACGGTAGTCACAACGCGGACGATCTTCCGGTCAGGGGAGCTTGAATCTACGTCGTTGATCTCGAATGGGCCTTGGATTGCGTGCCGCACAGCACAACCGGGCTGTTGGAGTCTGCGGCGAATCTCTCGGCCGCTTTGCGAGCGTTGCGATTGGCCTCCTGAATCATGTCCGGCTTGATTTGGTTAAGTCCGGTGAAAAGGAACTGCGGCTTACTCTGGTAGTCGCCGCCACTCAAAGCAATCCCCTGCTGGACGAGTTTGTCGGAGGCCTCCATCGCGCTCTTGACCTTCAGAACCTTTGCGCTGCGGAGAAGAACCGTGATGTTGGCTTGGTAGCGGAACGGACGCTGCGACATGTCGAGGCCGCCGGAGGCGGCCTGCGCATCGGTGATCTGAGGCAGCCCGTTGGAAATCTCGGCCGGCTCGAAGCCGCTCTCGGTGAGAAACTGATACACGGTCTTGCGGGCTGTCTGAATCTGTCCTTGGAGTTGGGTCAGATCGTTCTCGGCAGCGGTGAAGGCGATCGGCCAGATGGCGAGGTCCGCGGGAACCTCACGCTCAGAAAGGCCTTTGACGGTAACGAACTCGTCCATGCGTTTCACGGAGCGGATGGTATGTCCGGCGAGCAAGGCGAAGACGGCCATGCCGACGATAAAGGAGAGTCCAAGAATCCAGTTGCGATTAGTGTTCATTGCAGTGTGCGCTTAGCAGCGGCTAACGAGATATAGACCCCAAATATCTGCAATTACAGGCAGATGAAATCTGTCTAATCCGCTTGGTTCTGGCTGCCGCCCGTTCTGCCAGGTGCATGCCCCGGAGATTGACTGACTGCCCGACGCCGCGCAAGCCGAAAAACGAAGTGCAACTTCGCCAAGCCCGGGCGTCCCCGAGTGCGGCTTGGGAACGAGGGAGAGGGAGTTCGCAGAGTAGGCAGAGAGGAGGCAAAACAGGGACGTAACCCACCGCGGCGGGCTGGCTCTGCACGTCCCTCCAGGGCTCTGCGTTCCCTGCGGTTAAATTCCCAGGCCGACGGCGCTCAATGCCTCACTTCGCGGGGGTGGCTGCGGGCGCCAGGGGCGTGCGGGAATACAGGCCGACCGGATGCCCGGCGGGGTCGAGGACCAGGGCGATGGCGCCGGTGGCTTCGGGCAGGTTAAAAGGAAACCCAAGCGGAATGGTTCCGCCCAATTCCCGGGCCAGCTTGCACCTGGTCTCCAGCTCGCTCACCTGGATGTAGACGACGCCATTAGCAGGGCTGATCGCGCCTTCGGCGCCGCGTAAGGTCCCGATGCCGGTCCCGCCCGCGACGATCTCCACCGCCTGGTCTGTCCCGGGCAGGGCGTTAAAGGTCCAGCTAAAGAGTTTGCCGTAGAAATTCTTCGATTGGGCCAGGCTGGTGGTGGTGAGGTCGAACCAGGCGACGCGCCCGGGGCCGACATCGGCGGGGAGCGGCTTTGCGCGGAGGCTGGACGGGGCGGCTGCGAG